>JAMDBC010000058.1 GCA_023484185.1 Chloroflexota bacterium
GCTGCCCAATAAAGTGTCCCATCAAGGCTGGGCGCGTCGGCGGATTAAGTCAGGCGCTGGAAATTCACGACCTGTGCCGTAAACAAAATATTCCTGTCTGGTGCGGTGGCATGTTGGAAACCGGCGTTGGCCGCGCCTCGAATCTTGCGCTGGCTTCTATGCCCGGCTTCACCTTGCCCGGCGATATTTCCGCCTCCGATCGTTATTATCAGCGTGACATCACGCATCAGCGTTTTGCCATCAATGCTGACAGCACCATCGATGTGCCGCGCGGCGCTGGCCTCGGTGTGACGATTGATGAAGAAGCATTAGCATCATTTACGCTGAATCGAATTGAACTAAAGTAGTTTTGCAATGTCATTATAACCATTAGGAGTAAGAAGTGTGGCTACTCTCCATTTGATGGTTGGGCTTCCTTGTTCAGGGAAAACAACGTTAGCGCAAAAGCTTGAACATGAACTACCGGCGCTTCGATTGAATCTTGATGAGTGGCACATACGTCTCTTTGGTCAAGATGCAGAAGAACCAGAACACGATGCTCGGCATAGCCTAATCGAGGCCATGCTCTGGAATACAGCTAGTAGAGCGCTGGAATTGGGAACGAATGTTATCCTTGATTACGGTCTTTGGGCGCGAGAAGAACGCGAAGATTATCGATTGCGTGCGAAGCAACTTGGTGCTAGTAGCGAAGTACACTATCTAGATGTGCCGGAGGATGAGTTATTGAGGCGGCTTCAGAAAAGGAATTCGCGGCCTTCACAGGAAAGTTTTCTTATTTCCGAGAAAGCGATGAAGCCTTGGATTGCTTTCTTCCAAAAGCCGACACCTGATGAGCTTGAGCGAAGAGAGTAAAAGAAAATGTCAACGCTGCCCAATAAAGTGTCCCATCAAGCACTGGGATAATGCACTCGGTCCTGCTTCACTCGCAATGCCATCTAAAAATTAAATAAGTTCTTCTACGTCAAAAAATTCTCCGGCTATAATTCGTCTCCGTGAAAAAAATTTTTCTACTCATCGTCGCCATCCTAACTGCTTGCGCGCCGCAGACATTTACCGCACCGACCGCATCATCGTCATCATTGTCACCGCAACCAAGAGTTGCAGCAACATCCACTTTGCTCCCAAAAGTTGGCAGTGGACTTTGGATTAGCCTGGCAGTTCCTGATCAACTTCAGACAATTGCAAAAAGTTGGGGGCTTCCACTCGCATCTGATTCATCATCGGCTTCGATAATCTTTGATGTTTCATCGTCCACCGTCCATGGTCCATCGTCTACATGGATTTATGCCCTTGTCGCGCCGTTCCCAACTGTGACGGATGGCGTGACTCTCGACGATCTAAAATCCGCGTGGCACGGTTCGCCCTCACCCCCAACCCCTCTCCCATTGGGAGAGGGGGGAAGGGGTGAGGTGCGTCCGTTATGGATGGCTGAATCCACTCTCAGTGCGTTCACCGCGCTGTGGGGCGCGCCCGCTGACGGGGTCGTGAAGACCGCGCCTGCTGATCAATTGCTCGATGAGGCCTGGAAGGATCTTCCGGCATGGGGGATCGTCCCGTTTGAGTCGCTCGATCCAAAATGGAAAGTATTGACTGTTGACGGTCAATCGCCCATTCGCAAGGATTTCGATACTACCAAATATCCGTTGCAAATCACGTTTGCTCTGCAAACATCTGTAAGGGCGACAGGCCTGTCGCCCTTACCAGCCAATATGGATTTGCCCGCGTCCAATCGCGACGCATCCAAATTAACAACGCTCATCATGACCGGCACGACCTCATTGGTGAATGGGATCGCGTATCAAATGGAAGTCAAGGGCATTGATTACCCTGCGCAGGATATCGGCGATGAGCTTCGTCAGGCAGACATCCTGCACGTTAGTAACAAGACTTCGTTCGCTCCGAATTGCCCGCCGCCGAATCCCAGCCAGAGGTGGCCGCGTTGCAGCGATCCAAAATATATTCAATTGTTGGTTGACATTGGCGTGAAAGTGGTTGAACTGACTGGCCCGCATATTTTGGATGATGGCGTTGGCCCGTTTTTATATACGTTGAATCTTTATAAACAAAATAATATGCAAACTTATGGCGGAGGCGCAAATCTTGCCGAGGCGCAGAAGCCGCTGTTGATCGAGAATCACGGAAACAAAATTGCTTTTATCGGTTGCAATGCCGGCGAGCCTCCTCAACCACTTGCAACAGACTATTCTCCCGGAGCGAATCCATGTGATTACACCCAACTTGCCGCAGAGATCGGACAAGCGCGCGCGCAAGGTTATCTGCCCATCGTCACGTTTCAATATAAGGAAGGTTATTCGCCGCAGGTCATGCCGTGGCAATCAGTTGATTTTCGCAAAGCCGCCGATGCCGGTGCGGTCATCGTCAGCGGAAGCCAGGCGCATGCGCCGCTTCAAATGGAATTTTACAAAGACACATTCATTCATTATGGATTGGGCAATTTTTTTTATGACCAGATGGGCAACCAGCCGCCCGATCCCACCAACCCCAGCATACCGCCTCAGCCTGCCCAACGCTGGGAATTTATCGACCGCCACGTTTTTTACGATAGACATTACATCAGCACTGAATTGTTGACGGCCATGCTGGAAGATTACGCCCGTCCGCGCCCGATGACACCTGATGAACGCGCTGCTTTCCTGAGCTCATACTTCGGTTACAGCGGCTGGCTTCCATTGATTCCCACTCCCGCGCCGGAACGAACACCGACGTTATATCCAATGCTGGAGTTCAAACCCTTGCCAACTCACACGCCGTTGCCGAGGGTCACACCAACGCCGTAGATTGTATATTTCGATTTCCGTCGATTTGCCAATTGTCAACCAGCAAAGCTCATCACTTAGACTGTATTTTTGCGGGTTTTCATGGGATTGTCCTTTATTTTTTCAGGGCTTTCGCTTCGTGCGCCAAAAGCCTTGAATTTGAGCGAAAAATGCGCACAGACTTGGCGCTTTTGGCAATCTGTCTGCAGATTTCTGCTTTCAAGCAAAAGTCCTGTTTTTATAAATCTCGTTCGCAGCATGGATGCCTGCAATTGCAGCCGCTTCCACTCCTCCACCCATCACGCCAGAGCCAGTGACATAGAGATTCTTAATGGGGGTCTTGATGGTCAGGCGTTTCTGTCCCATAGCGGGGCCATAGATGGAGCCGTCCATTGTCCATGCATAGCGGGCGAACGTCGCAGGCGAGCCTTCCTGCCGGTAGGTGATGTGTTGCCGCAAGCCGGGGATGATCTCTTCGGTAGAGGCAATCATATTATCAGCGAATTCGTGCTTGCGCTGGTTATAGCCTGGGGACTTGCGGTCCCATTTGGCGGATTCAGTCTGGGGCAGAAGTTTAAGCAATGTAACGGAAGCATGTCCGGCCGGGGCGAGAGTCGGGTCCACATTTGATGGGATCATGATCCCGATGTCGTCCAACATCGTAATCGGGGCAAGGCTCGGGACGATGTCCAATCCCAAAAAGACGATGAAAGCCGAGGTCGAGGGTTTGAGCGATTCAATGTGCTGCGCGAAGTCTGTGGGGAGATGTTCGCGGCCAATCAACTCAAGGAAAGTCTTGTGTGTATCCGCATTTGAAATGACTGCCTTGGCGCGATGCGTCTGTCCGTTCTTGAGTTCGATGCCGACCGCGCGGTCATTTTCTATGAGGATGCGCTGCACGGGCGTGCAAAGATAGACCTTGCCATTGCATTTTTCGATAACATCCACGATCGCATTGGGCAAGGCCTGCGAACCGCCGATGGGATACCAGCCGCCATCGAAGTGATAGCCGAAGATAGGAGCCATGTTGCCAACGCTGAGAGATTTGGGATCATCGCTGAGATAGCCCGTGAGCGCGCACAGCAAATCTTTCACACGCGAGTCAGCGAAGAATTCATCGAGCATTTCAATGAAGGGGCGGGACATCCACTTGTAAGCGTGCGGATGCCTTTGCGGATAACTCAGCATGTCTTCAATGTTATCGGGGTCACGCGGCGCGCCGCCAGTTTTTTCCATGTCGGAATACATCTCGCGATAAACATGCAACATCTTATCGAAGAACTTGCGGATGTTTTCGGACTCGGACGGGAATCTCTCGCCCAACTGGTGGACGAATTCATCCGCATCGTGCGGGACCTTGAAGTGGGTCCCGCCAATGAAATATTCCTGCTGGTTGAGCTTCCACTCAATTGCATTTTCAATATCGAGCATGCGCAGAAGACTGCGAATGCCGCCGCGCTCACCAAGTCCGCTGAAATCGTGGACTCCCGCGTCGAAAATATATTTCCATCTTTCGTTGCCCCTTCGCACGCCGCGCTCCCATGATGTGCAATAGCCGCCCGCGAGAAAATGTTGCTCAAAGACCGCGACCTTGAGTCCGCGTTTGGCGAGCAGGGCCGCGGCGGAGAGTCCGCCAACGCCTGAGCCGATCACGATGACGTCATGTTCGTTTTCATTGGATGGATGCCCGTTGAATTTCGGCGCGGGCCATTTGTACGGATCCCACTGGTCGAGACGTGCCTGAATACTTTTTCGTGAAGCATAGTTCGGAAAGCGCGACGAGAATACAATTCCCGCCACCACGCCAACATTGGGCAAAATCACTGCGAACCATAATCCCTGCGCGGGGAAGACGAACACAGCCAGCGCGCCGAGCAAGGAATTGAAGATGAAAATCCCGCCCCAAACGCCTGTGATGATTTCGTTGATTTTGATGAAGGCTGGATCGTTCCGGTAGGATTTGTCCCAGTCTTCCTTTGCGTATTGATACGTGAATGGGTTTTTCATCGCCAGCGTGCCGAAAACCATCAATGCCAGTACGAGGCTGTTGGTAATCGGCCCGTAGATTTTGAGAAACGATGAGCCAAGCTCTAAAGTGATAATCGCATGAATCGCGAAGTATCCCAGTGTGACGATTTCCATTGTTTTGATGTCACGCCTGACGATGTAACGCCATGCGGCTAATCCCGCCGCGGTGACCAATCCACCGAGGATGGCGATGGTCCAAAGACCAGGCCCTGAAAAACTCCAATACAGAATCCAGGGGATGAAACCGACGAATACTTGCAGCATATTGTCTCCTTTTTTTCATAGACCCTAAAGGTTTCCGAAACCTTTAGGGTTTGCGCAAGGCGCATTGAATATACTCGCCTTAATTCAGGCAGTTTCAAAAATTGGTATTTGTTTGTTGTCTTACTTGAATCTTACGAACAGTTTGTCAGTGACAGCGGCGGGAACGATACAGCCATTGTCACCATTTCTGGCACAATGCGCGTTCTTGCGCAAGCGGCAAGACCGCTGGTCGTCTGCCGCGGCTGGTGGTTGGACAGCCTATGTGTTGCAAATCAAGACAATTTTGCCTGTCGCGGAGCCCTTTTCAAGCAATTCGTGGGCATGGGCTGCCTCAACCAATGGCATCTGTTCTGCGATGATTGGTTTAACCTTTTTTTGCGCCAAAAGGACGAACAACTTGGATAAATCCTCACGACACCATTCTGGCGTACTGTATTTCGACCGCGTAACGTTGTAATTCAATATTCTTTTGCCAGGAATAAGATTTAATAACGAACTCAAGATGGAACCTAACAACATTTTGAACACACCGTCTTCAATGACCGTATGTGCGCCATAAACAATTAAACGCCCACCCTTACGTAACATCCGATAGGATTGCCAGGTATGAGTTCCTCCGATTGGGTCGAATATAACATCAACGCCGTCACCTGTCATAGCAAAGACACGCTCCACAAAATCTTCTTTTTTGTAATCAATCGGGGCTCCGCCGAGGCTGGCTATCAATTCGTGTTTGCCACTGGATGCCGTCCCATATATTTCCAGTTTAGCCAGTTGGCCCAGCTGGAGTAGCGCAGTCCCGACACCGCCAGCCGCGCTGTGGATTAATACGCGTTCGCCAGGTTTCACACTCGCGGCCCGATATAGCATTTGGTACGCAACCACATAGTTCATCACAAGACAAACGGCTTGGGCAGGGTCTAGGTCCGAAGGTACTTGCACAAGTTCTGAGGCAGGTAAACAAATATATTCGGCGTAACCGCCAAAAACTGTTAAAGCGGCCACCATTTGCCCAACCTTAACTGATGAAACATCATCGCCAAGTCTTTCAACTTTGCCAACGATGTCATACCCCGGAGTGAATGGAGGACGCACTCCCGTGCCTAATCCACTACGCTTTAAGATGTCTCCCCATGCAACGCCTGCCGCAAGTATTTTTACGCGGACCTCGCCAGGCCGAGGTTCTTGAAGCTCATCCTCTACCACTTGAAGCACCTCCGGGTCTCCATAGTGGGAGATAACAATACGCTTGTATTTCATAAGAAAGGTTCCTTCCATTAACGGTGGACCGCCTAACTTTGCGGCATTGTCAACGGCGGCAGGTTACGGACCGTCTTTAATGTCTTTTCGTGCCAGGCCAGTTCGAACTCGTAATAATCAATGCCGTAATCGAGCGTGATCTGCCAGAGTTGGCGTGCTCGCTCGATGCCAACCTGTTTTGCGTTTTCATCAATCGCCGCCTGTGCCACATTGCGAAGGATTTTCAATCGCTCGCGAATTTCCTTCATGCGGGTTTCAAACAGCGCGGCAATCTCCTCGTTTGAACTGAAATGCGAGAAGAAAATCTGGATGAGAGCCGCCTCACGGACAGGTTCCAGCGGCAGGGGAGTGACCAGCCAGCGGCGCAGTTCGCCTCTTCCCTCGACTGTAATCTGGTACTCCTTCCGATTTGGTTTCCCCTCCTGCGGAATCACCTTCGCCTCTGCCCAGCCTTTCTTCTCCAATCCATCCAACGACTTGTAAATGTGACTCTGTGTAGCTGACCAGAAGTGCGCCACAGACTGGTCGAAGAATTTTTTCAGATCGTAGCCAGACATGGGTTGGTATTCGAGAAAAGCGAGAATGGCATGTTCGAGCGGCATAATACTTCCTTTCAAGCAATATTACTATATAGATATATTACTAGAAAGACTTATGGGTGTCAAGGGATTCGCCGAATTTCAAACAAACTCTTGACAATATAATATATACATATATAATAAGTGGATATATCAAAAAAGGAGAAAATTTATGTGGACTGCTGAACATACGATTGTGACCAACGTTTCCAAGGAATCCATTTGGAAGGTTTGGGCAGATGTGGAAAATTGGCCGAAGTGGGATAAGGGAATTGAATGGTGTCGCATGGATGGTGAGTTTAAAGCTGGAACAGCCTATACACTCAAACCGATGGGTGGCCCCGAGGCGAAAGCAATGATTATGGATTGCCAGCCTTTGAAACGATTTGCCGACATTACGAAACCTCCGTTGGCGAAAATGGAATTTATCCACGAGTTGGCTGAGAAGGCGGATGGTTTGCATGTGACTCATCGCGTGATTATTTCGGGGCCGTTGAGCTTTCTCTTCGCGCAGGTAATCGGGAAGGATACGGCCAGGGACTTGCCCGAAACAATGGGAAATCTTTTACACGTGGCGAAGGAGCTGGCATGAGCGAAGTTCGTTATTGGGTGATCGTTGCTTCCAAAGATCACGTACAAAATGGCATGCGTAATGGAATCGCGCAGGCCAACCATGGAAAAGCTGCGCCGCTTAAACGGATGAAAGTGGGGGATGGAGTTCTATACTATTCGCCAAAAATTGAGTTTAGCGGCAACGAAAAGTTACAAGCCTTTACAGCCATTGGCAAAGTTGCGGGTGATACAATCTATCCATTCGATATGGGCGGTGGATTTATTCCACACCGCCGCGATGTGGAATATTTCGATTGCGTCGAAACGCCAATCCAGCCGCTCATCCCCACCCTGACCTTTATCAAGGACAAGCAGATTTGGGGCTATCTCTTTCGTTTTGGATTCCTTGAAATCCCCAAAGTGGACTTTGACCTGATTGCCGGTCGAATGTTGCCAGAAAAGGTGATGGATGCCTGATAACAAGGATTTATTTCAAGTCGAGAGCCCGGAGGAAAGTCCGGGTTTCTTGCTTTGGCAGGTTTCAAGTCTGTGGCAAAGACAAATCAACGCGGGGTTGAGACGGTTCGATTTGACTCACGCGCAATTTGTCCTGCTTGCTTCGTTGGCATGGCTCGTCAGCGATAATAAACCGATCACTCAGGTTGAACTGGCCTCTCACGCGAAAATGGATGTAATGATGGCTTCCAATGTTTTGCGTACTTTGGAAGATAAAGGTTTGATTCTCAGGAATCCTCATCCCACCGATACGCGGGCAAAATCGCTCGCCATCACAGACAAGGGACGCGCATTAGCTGGGGAGGTTGTCCGCGTGGTTGAAAATATTGACCGCGAATTTTTCAGCAAGTTGGGCGCAGGTGCGTCGAATTTCAATCGCCAGTTACTCGCCTTGGTCTCGGCAAATATCAACAATCCCACATCATGATTTAAACTTTACTTCGGTATCGGTAACGTATATCCCCCATCCACCACAATCGTCTGCCCTATTATCATCGAAGCGGCTGGAGTGCATAAAAACGCCACAACGCCCGCCACATCCTGCGGCGAGACCAATTTTTCGGCTGGATCCTGCTCGATAAATTTCTGCAAAATATTTTCCTTGCTTTCCATCCCGGAAAAATGATCCAGCGCCTCGGTCTCGACCACACCCGGTGATACCGCATTGATGATAATATTTTTGCTGACGAGTTCCACGCCCAAATATCGCGTCAGAGATTCCAACGCGGCTTTGCTCGCGCCGACCACAACGTAATCGGGTAGGACGCGTGTCGCACCCGCGCTTGAAATGCTGACGATGTATCCGCCGCCGCGTTTCTCCATCAACGGGGCAGCGCGCTGCGCGGAAAAAAGCAAAGCGCGCGCGTTGATGTTCATGGTCCACTCCCAGCCTTTTGGTTTTTGTTCCATGGCGGGACGGTTGTATCCCGACGCGGCATTGTGGACGAGAATATCCAGCCCACCGAATTCTTTTTCCACTTGGTCGAACAGACGATTTAAATCATCCATATCGCCAACATCTGCCTTGACGATCAATGCGCGCCGGCCAAGTTTTTCGATCTCTCGCGCGGTTTCTTCGGCAGGTTCGCGGTTGCGAAAATAATTGACGATCACGTCCGCGCCGTTCTCCGCAAAATGGATAGCAATGGCTTTTCCAATTCCACGGCCGGAGCCGGTGACGAGGGCGATTTTGTTTTGAAAAGCTGAGTTCATGATGCCGCCAATTTAAATGGGACGCGGATGAACGCTGATGTACGCGGAAAAGAAAAAATCCGTGTTTTCCGCGTTTATTCGTGTCCAAAAAAATCAATCAAAATAAATATTCAAATCCGAGCAATCAAACCGGTTCCCGCAATTGGGACAGGTAACCTTGCAATTCTTCTCGCGCATCTCGCATCCGCAGCGGTCGCAAATGAAAACATGCTTTTTGTTGACAGCTTGAACACCTTCAACCCTTAAACCTTCCAACGTTTCAACTGTATTTGATGGGTTTGAAGAGGGCGGGATCGAATTCATCCAGATGCTCCTTTCCAAGTCGTTCCACTTCGCGGATGACCGCGCCCATATCATCGCGCAACTGTGCCACATCCACGCCGCGGCAATGAGCGGGCCAATCTTTCAGCCACTTCATGCTGCGCCCATGGACTTTGAGCGCGCCATCATAATTTTGGCGCGAGATATGTAGATAAGTCACCGCGGCTTCCAATATTCCCTGATACAAGCCGCGGATCTTGCCTCTTTCTTCTTTCCACGCCGCCTCCAAATCTTCGTGAGCCTCGAAATACTTGCCTTCATTGAAGAGCAAAATCCCTTGGCGGGCGCGCGGATGGGGTTTTCCCTCACAATCTGAGATCATCGCGGCAGTATAACATGAACAAGCGCTTAACTTTCCGAGTGGTAAAATTTTCTCGGATGAAAAGTTCATGACTCTATTTGCGCTTCTCTTTAGTATTCTTATGGGCGTCTGTTCGCTGGCGTGGGGCTATGCACAAATCGGCCTGCCGCAATTTGCGCGCTGGATACTGATCTTTGGCGCGGTCTGGTTGATTGCCATCTGGCAACGCTGGCGATGGTTTGCCTACATTGGATTGCTGTTTAACTTTTTAGCGGCGGCACTTGGCCTGTGGCTGTTGAACTTTCCGCCGGGCTGGATGTTCGCGGGCGCCATCGGCGGCCTCATGGCATGGGACTTGACCGATTTCTCGTATCGTCTGCGCTTCGCCACGGACGAGGAGCGGCGCGGCTTCGAGATGCGTCATCTCGTCCGCGTCTCCATCCTCGCCCTGCTCGGTTTTGGACTGGCCAGCCTGGCCATGTTAATTAAATTTCAATTTAATTTTGATTGGGCTTTGTTGTTGGCAATCATGGCGGCATTTGGCATTGTTCAACTTGTCGCCTGGCTGCGCAAAAGAAATTAATCGCAGTGTTTAGGACGCGGAATACATCATCATCCGCTTCGTGCCAATTCGCTTCCCAGTGAAGCGCATCCAGTTCGACGAAATCAAGCGATAATTCTTTCGCCACTTGTTTTGCGAGTGTGGATTTGCCCGAACTGGTCGCGCTGATAACAGCCATGCGTTTGTAGGGAGATGATTCCATTGAGCGGGGATTATAATTCGTGATGTGTGAAATCTCACCACAAAGACACAAAGTGCACTGAGATTTCTTCGTGTTCACAAAGATTAAAACTTCGTGTCTTGGTGTCTTTGCCTGCACTGCGACGAAAGAGTGCAGGCACACGTGTGGTGAAATCATTTTGCGAGGCATAAATGTTCGATCTCCCCGACGATGAAATTCTTCCCCTTTCGAAAGAACACGTCTTCTGGACGTGGTCTGCACAGGCAAAGGTCAATCCGATTCCCGTGAAGCGCGCCAAGGGCGTGTACTTCTGGGATGTGGACGACAAGCGCTATCTCGATTTCAACTCGATGACGATGTGCGTCAATATCGGTCACGGCGACGAGCGCGTGATCGAAGCCATCATCGAGCAGGCGCGCGCTCTTCCGTACAGCGCGCCGAGCATGACCAACAAAGTCCGCGCGCTGGCGAGTCAAATGGTGGCCGAAATCTCACCGGGCGCACAATTAACCAAAGTTCTGTTTACGCTGGGCGGCGCGGACGCCAACGAGAACGCCATCAAACTGGCGCGCGGTTACACCGGCCGCTACAAAATCCTGACGCGCTATCGTTCCTATCACGGCGCGACGGCGGGCGCCATGGCTGCCACGGGCGATCCGCGCCGTGTGGCCTGGGAGCCGATGCTGATGCCGGGCGTCGTTCATTTTCTGGACCCGTACCGTTACCGCTCGACATTCCATCGCTCCAGCCCGAATATTTCGGATGAAGACTTCACGCGCGATTATTTGAATCATCTCGAAGAGATCATTCAATACGAAGCGCCGGAGACGATAGCCGCGATCCTGATGGAATCGGTCACTGGCACGAACGGCATTATCGTCCCGCCAGACGGATACATGCAGGGCGTGCGCGCCTTGTGCGATAAATACGATCTCCTCATGATCGCCGACGAAGTGATGAGCGGCTTTGGCCGCACCGGCAAATGGTTCGCGGTGGATCACTGGAACGTCGTGCCGGATCTGATGACAATGGCGAAGGGACTGACGTCCGCGTATGCGCCGCTCGGCGCGGTGGCGATGAAGCCGGAGATCGCGGCCCATTTTGACGAGACAGCATACAAAGCCGGGCTGACGTACACGTCACATCCCATTTCGTTGGCAGCGGCGATTGCGAATATCACTGTTATCAGGGAAGATAAAATTGTCGAGCACGCAGCCGCTATGGGCCCGGTGTTGAAGCGCATGTTGACCGATCTGGGCGAAGCGCATCCGAAATATTCGGGCT
>JAMDBC010000201.1:0-3372 GCA_023484185.1 Chloroflexota bacterium
AATACCGAGAATCATGTTGGTCAGCATGGGTCTATAAGCCGATGTTGGACATGATGGAATCACGTAAAAAGAAAATTGCGCAGGGGCTTGAAGACGCCCGCGTAGCTGCTGATGCCCGCCAGGACGCGCAAAAGGATGCGGATAAGATCCTCGCCGACGCCCAGGCCGAAGCGAGCAAGATCGTTCTGGATGCCACCGAGCGCGCCGCCTCCGCAGGCAGGGAGGTCAGGGCTGCCGCCGAGGCGGAAGCCGCCAAAGCGCATGAAGCCGCGCTGGCCGAGGCCGATGCAGAGCGCAACCGTGTTCTCAGCGATTTGCGTGGTCAGGTTGCCGCGCTGGCGATTGCCGCCGCGCAGAGACTTGTTGGCGAAGCGCTTGACGAGCAGCGCCAGCATGCCTTGATCGACGAATTTTTTTCCGGCGTCAAATCTGGAAAAATTGTCGTGCTTGACGACGCCAGTTTCAAGGGCGAGTCCGCTGAAGTAACCAGCGCCTTGCCGATGAATGCTGTCGAGCAGGAGACCGTCAAAAAGAGCATTCTTGACAAGGCCGGAGCCAAAGCCGTGGTATTCCGCGTCGATCCTTCCATCCTCGGCGGCCTGGTCATCAAGGTCGGCGACAAAGTTATGGACGGTTCAGTCGCCGGCAAGCTTGACGGTCTGCGCCAGAGCCTGAAATAGATCAAACCATTTTGGACATAAAAGGGTTTTGGTAAAATTACCAGGACCCTTTTTGTTTACCGGAAATACGGAGATAGTTTCAACTTCATGCTTTTACAGAAATTGTTTGTTGATTTTCCGTTTGCATATTCTCCCCTGCAATTCCCGGATGTTGAGATCAGTGGCATTGCGATTGATAGCCGCGCCGTCAAGCCCGGATTTCTTTTTGCCGCGCTGAAAGGCGGGTCGGTTGACGGTCATGCCTTTATTCAAAAAGCAATTGACAATGGTGCCGCAGCGATTGTTGGGGATTGGGAATTTGCAGGGCGGATTGGCAATCCACCTTACATCCGCGTGGAAAATTCGCGTCGGGCTCTGACCTGGCTGGCGGCCGCGTTTTACGATTGGCCTGGCCGCAAGCTGACGGTGATTGGCGTAACCGGCACGGACGGTAAAACCACCACCACCAACTTGATCTATCAGATTTTGGCCGCAGCGGGACTTAAAGCCGGCATGGTCTCAACTGTCAATGCCATCATCGGCGACCAAGTGCTGGACACCGGTTTCCACGTCACAACGCCGGACGCGCACGATGTACAGCGTTATCTGGCGCAAATGGTCGAGGCTGGCTTGACGCACGTCGTGCTCGAAACCACCTCGCACGGCTGGGCGCAGTATCGCGTGGACGCTTCCGAGTTTGATATTGGCGTGATCACGAACATCACGCATGAACATCTTGACCAGCACGGCTCGTATGAAAATTATCGAGCCGCCAAAGCCAGATTGTTTTCCAGCCTCGAGCAGACTCTTTCCAAGCCTCAGGGAAATCCGCGCCTGGCTGTCATCAATCGCGATGACAGTTCATTTGAATTTCTGGACGGCTTTATCAAAACAAATAAACTCAGTTATAGCCTGGGCGCCAAGGCGGACGTTTGCGGAGAGAACATGGAATACGGCCCATCCGGAATTTCTTTTGACGCTGTTAGTAAGGATTGGCGCGCAGCCGTCGAGAGTTCTTTGGTTGGTGCTTACAATGTCTCAAATTGCCTGGCTGCATTGACCGCAACGATTTATGGGCTTGGCATTAAACCCCAGGTCGCCGCGCGTGGGATCGCCAAATTGCCCGGCGTGCCGGGCCGCATGGAACGCATCGAGATGGGACAGAACTTCACAGCCATCGTTGATTTTGCCCATACGCCGAACGCGTTGAAAGTTACGCTGGAAGCTGCACAAGCCCTCATCTCTGGCCCCTCTCCCAAATTTGGGAGAGGGGCAGGGGTGAGGGAGAAACCGCGCGTGATCGCAGTCTTTGGCTCGGCGGGATTGCGCGACAAAGAGAAGCGGCGCATGATGGCAGAGATATCTGCAGAGTTGGCGGATCTAACGGTGCTGGCGGCTGAGGATCCACGCACCGAATCGTTGCGTGGAATCCTCGACGAAATGGCAGCCGGCGCCAGGTCCAAAGGAGGCCGCGAAGGCGAGACATTTTGGCGCGTCCCGGATCGTGGCGAAGCCATCCGCTTTGCACTGAGCCTGGCGCGTCCCGGTGACATCGTCCTGGCCTGTGGAAAAGGTCACGAACAATCCATGTGTTTTGGCAAGGTCGAGCATTTGTGGGATGACCGCACAGCGATGCGCGCCGCGTTGAGCGATTTGCTGAAAAAGGACGGGCCGCACATGCCGTACTTGCCGACACGCAACAAGTCCGAAGAGGAGTGGTTAAGAGATGGAAGTTAAGCCAGTGACATTGACCGGAAAGTTTGTGCGATTGGAACCGTTGAGCGAAGCGCACGTGGACGGGCTGGCGCAGATTGGCGTTGGCCAGACTTTCTGGGATTTCATGGTGTATGGTGAGATGAACTCGGTGGACGACATGCGGAACTGGGTGCGGGATATCATGTCGCGCGGCGCAAGAGGCACAGACTTGCCGTTCGCGGTCATCCATCTTGAGTCGGGACGCGTGGCGGGCGCGACGCGCTATTTGAATATTATGCCGCACGATCGCGGACTGGAAGTAGGCGGAACGTGGTACGGGCCTGAATATCAGCGCACAGCAACGAACACTGAGTGTAAATACCTGTTATTGCGTCACGCCTTCGAGACGCTGAGTTGTATCCGCGTGCAAATAAAAACAGATTCGCGCAACGAAAGATCGCAAAAAGCGATCGAGCGCCTTGGAGCGGTCAAGGAAGGTGTGTTGAGGAATCACATGATCCTGCCGGATGGCCATATTCGGGATTCGGTGTATTACAGTGTTTTGGATCGTGAGTGGCCTGCTGTGAAGAAGAATTTGGAAAAGATGCTGGAAGGATAGAGGGGTTCCGATTTGCGTCCCGATCATCCCTGAAAAATATTTGGCGTGAAGACTTCCGGGCCACACGAAGTTGTTGACTCAATGGTTTGCGTTGCCCAGTGCCCTGTGGGTAGCGGCGCTAGGGCGGGTATAGGTCGGACTGCCCAGTCCGACCTATTTCGGAACAGGCGCGCACGCCGGGTTGCTGGCGAAGCAAGGATGTATTATGAACTTTATAAGACGAAGTTTCAGGAATAGCCTATTTGGGATGCTTGGCGTATAATTTCATGAGAACTTATAATCGCTTGATTGCATGTCAGATAATAGATATGTGGTGCAATTGAAGCAGAGCGAGTAAACTTTGGAGATGATAACATACGAAAAACTTCGCAGAAAACCGCAGGTCGCCAAAAGTTTAAT
>JAMDBC010000201.1:3382-11802 GCA_023484185.1 Chloroflexota bacterium
TGGCGTATAATTTCATGAGAACTTATAATCGCTTGATTGCATGTCAGATAATGAAATATGTTTGTCAATAGGACTTGAACCCAGACCCACCAGGTTAAGAACCAGCACATCCTAAATTAGTAGGGCTTTAAAAGGAGGCAAAATGCTTAGATCAACTACTGACCAAATGATTGCTCATCTAGAATTTCTGGGTTATGAAATAACACGACTTGAAACGCTTGTGGCAGCCAAACACAAGACAAAAATGGGCCTAATTTTGGAGGAAGTAATAGATGGGGCTATATTTTCTAATATGTTCGAAGGCTCAGTGACCGCAAAGAATAATAAGGTAGATTACCTGACTTGGATCAATGAGTTGAATCGCCGATCGATTCATATTCGTTTTTACACCAACGAGCAATTTCAACTGTCGATGGAATCGTGGTATCCGAATCTATATGATAAATACTGTTTTGGGCAATATATTGACACGCTATATCGAAACTTTGGTCTTCTCATAGGCGACCATAAAGAAGCTTCTAAATTCTTGATATGAAAATACCCCTTAAATCATTGAAGGTGAATCGGCTAAGAATTCACCTGGTATTTCAATTAATATGTTTGTCAATAAGACTTGAACCTAGTCCCACTAGGTTACAAACCAGCACATCCTAAAAGTGTAGGGTTTTAAAAGGAGACAAAATGCTTTCAACAACCACAGAACAAATGATTGCCCATCTAGAATTTCTCGGTTATAAAGTCGAGAGAAAGGAACCCGGTGCATTTGCCAAACACGAGACAAATCTAAACCTATTTCTTCAAGAACAAAAGGGCGGGGTCTTGTTTTCGTCCCTTTTTGGATTCCAAGAGACTGCTAAAAGAGATAAGGCTGAATGTCTGGCTTGGATTAATGCATTAAACGAAACGACATTGCTTCTCCGTTTTTACACTAACGGTGAATTTGATAGTTTGGTAATGCAATCGTGGTATCCAAGCATCTATGACAAGGCTAGTTTTGGGCTATTTGTGGAATTGTTAAATGGAAACATCCGTCTTCTTTTTACCGACGCAGATAGAGCTAAGAAATTCTTGATATAAAAACATATCTAGAGTCTTAAGAAATTTACATCCATTGGACATAAACCTCAAGCCGCTAGGTTCGGCTCCCCTTCCGCTCAAGGTAAAATCGTAGCCGAATTGGATTTGAGCCAGAATACGCTTGGTCGCTGGTTCAAATCCAGCCGGGCCAGTATTTGTGTCGCTATTAAAGTTAAACTAATGTGTTAGATTAAATTGCGTAAGCTGTATAAAGAAAGTGAGACAACATGGAACTCAGAGACTTTGTAGCGGAATCGCTTAAACAAGTAGTTGATGGCGTAATAAATGCCCAAGAATATTCTAAGCAAAAAGGGGCCTCAATTAACCCGAACGGATTGATCAACCATCCAAGCACAGGTTATATTGCTTCGCCAGGTACGCATCAACTGCCTATACCCCAAGTCATCGAATTTGATGTGGCCGTTACAGTATCCGAAGGCTCAGAAGCTAAAGCCGGAATAGGTGTCTTTGGTGGGGCGATAGGAATAGGAACCCAGACTAAAATTGAAGATGGAAATACAACAGTAAGCCGAATAAAATTCTCGATACCTGTATTATTTCCCGAACAGTAAATTATTCATCCTCTGGTTTGAAATCTATTTATATTTGCGATTTAATTTCATGTGTATTTTTGAACCAGCCTAATTACACCTGCCGCGCTCAAACTTATGACCAGCGGCATGACCGGGCCGGTGTATAACATGCGGCTGTCCACGGCGATATAAGCCAGAGTCACCATAATCAGGCTGGCCCATAAAGGCCAAGTGCAGCGCAGGTTGTTTCGTGATCCCACAAAAACGAGAATCAACAAAATGGCTTGCAACGCCGCCAGCGAATATTCTGTCAAGCCCATCTGGTAGCCGAAGCCCACGCTGACCTGCCAGTCGAACCACAGCATGAAAAAGCGATAAGCAGACAGCAAAACATAATGGCCGGGGTTGGCGGTGGCTGTGTCTCGACACGGCTACGCCAGTCGACAACCAGGCAGGCGTGGATTCTGTCTGGGAGCAGAAAAAACTCGAAGCTAGAAAAATGCTTGACTGCGAAGCGTGCGGCACGCCCGAAGAGCAGTCCCCACCGCCTGTCCTTGGCGTTCTTCTAAGCGTCCACTGCACCCATGATGAGGGCGAGCGACCATTTTATACGAGAGAAACAGAGGAGCAATATGTCTCGACACGGCTTCGCCGGTCGACGACCAGCAAACGCATACTCCGAAATGGCCGCGCGTTTCTTTTCTGGCGGCTCGCAACTGAATATTATTTATGCAAATTCCTTGCCGCGATAAAGCTCAAGCCGTTCTTGGTTAAATCCCACGCGCTGTGATTGCAGGCCGCGACCTTTTCTGTAAAGTTTTTCTGTAGATTATCCCAGTCGCCGCTTTCGATCACCTCCTTCTTTTCGCGGAAGTAATCGAGGATGTCCGATGGGTGGGCAAGTTTCGCTTCGATTTCGGGATCGCCGCCTTCGTGTTTGGCCGCAATGTTCGCCACATGGTCGGCAATCTCCACCAGTTCTGCGCGGCGATCATAAGGTTGCTTGACGATGGATTTCCAGGTCTCGGTAATGTGATGCTCAAAGCGCACAACCTCTTCAAAGCCAAGTTGCTTTCTGAATTGTGCGGTCAATTCCATGGTCTCGTTGTTGATCGAGTTCGACCAGTTGAAGCCGATCAGCGGGGAAGTACCGTCGTCGCGGCTGAATAACTTCGCCATCATCATGATCCACAGCGCATGATATGGATTGTCACTGCCAAAGAAGACCGAGATCTTGAAGTTGATGTCAATGCCCAAACGATAAAGCAGGAAGCCGAGCAAAATTGTGCCCGCGTTGAAATTGAGCACGTGTTGCACGCCATAGTTTGTGTAGTAGTAAAGGAATTCGTCCAGCCACATGAGCGCGTGTTCGTTCGGTTGGCCGATCCCGCCGAAATAACCGGTGATGGTTTCGGGTCCGCCCAGATGCGGGTTCGAGCCGTCCGTGCCTTTGGTGTCCAGCGTTTCGACGAAAGACGAGCCCATGATGTCCAGCGCGGCGACAATCGCGGGCAGGTCGCCATCCGCCTCCGATTCTTTCATTTTGCGGACGGCGATAAATCGTCCTGGTACGAGCGTTTTTTCCTTGATGGCATTTTCGGCCATCGTTCTGACCCATGGGAAATATTGCAGCGCGGATACTTCAAGTGTGACGGCGTAATCGTCGGCGAATTTTTGTGTCTTCGCCGTTTCGCCCAGGACTTTGCGCCTGTACTCCGCCACGGAAATGAATCTGCCGCTGTCGCGTTGATCCACTAACCATTTCAAGTCCTTGATGTAATCGGGCGCTTTGGCCTCGACCAGCTTGAAGAGATTTTGAAGCCTGCGCGATTCGCGATGTTTAAGATTGATCTCCTGCGGCGTGCCGTATTTCGCGACGATCTCGAAGAAGTTTTTCATCACGCGCGAGTCTGGATCGAGCAGGACGGCATTGACGGCCTCGAGACGATTGTTTGGGATCTTGAGTAATGTTTGTAAATTGCTGCTCATTTTTTCTCCACCCTGCCAGTCACTTCTTCAACTCGTCGAACTCTTCATCCTTCATGCCAAACCAATTTTCCTGGGCCGGGAATTTTTTGGCGATGACTTCATCATGATAGGATTTCAAACCGTTCAAAATAACTTCACCCGCGTTCCCGAAAACCTTTGCCATTTTGGGTTTGAACTTTGGATACAACCCAAACATATCGTGGTAGATCAATAATTGTCCGTGCGCGTCGGGGCCGGAGCCAAGCGACATGATGATGCAATTCTCGGCGCGTTCGGTGATGAGTTTGCATAGTCGGTCGGGCACGAGTTCAAGCAGGATCATGAATGCGCCTGCTTTTTCGAGCGCTTTGGCATCGTCCACGATTTTCTTTGCAAGCGCGGCGGATTTGCCTTGCAAACGGAATCCGCCCAAAGAGGAGACGGATTGAGGCGTCAAGCCGAGATGACCGATGGCCGGGATGCCGGCGTCCATGATGCCTTTGACGCGGTCGGCCATGGCCGCGCCGCCTTCCAGTTTGATCGCGTCACATCCGGCCTCGGCCATGAATCGTCCAGCGTTTCTGATGGCGGTTTCAACGCTGGGCTGGTAGGTCATGTAAGGCATGTCGCCAATGACAAAGGTGGTCGGCGCGCCGCGTCTAACAGCTTGCGAGTGCCGGATCATGTCGTCCATCGTGACTGGCAGGGTGGAGTCATAGCCAAGCATGGTCATGCCCAGGCTGTCGCCAACCAGGATCATTTCAATCCCCGCCTGTTCCTGCAAATAAGCGGTCGGGTAATCGTAACAGGTGAGCCATGTGATCGGCTCGCCTTTGGCGACTTTATCGAACAAATACGTCAGGGTGATTTTCTTGCGGGATTCTGTCATTCTTCCTCCGGATAGGGTGGCTACAAAACCAGTATAGGGCAAAGCTTTTTCCAATGCAATTGACGAATATCATGATTTTGTTTTTATGGGAATCATCACGGCCATTTGACCAGTGGGCGCGGATCGCAAAGCACTTGAACGCCCCATATAAAAAAATCACCACGAATTTGTGGCGACTTTTTTGTGGACGCGGACGGGCCCGAACGCTTGTGACCGAGTAAAACCTGTACTCCTTTTGGATTTGTTCCTAATGCCAAGTGCAAGGATGCACAGTTATGTCTAAGGTTATGAAAATCTCATTTTCTTCAAAACAACCAATTCGGCCCAGTATTAGGAACTTAGAAGTTAAGAACTAGGGAGTTAAATCCTTGTTTTTTGTGCAAGAATTTTTGAACCGCCAAGCACGCGAAGATCGCTAAGAAAACCGTTTAAGAATCTTCGCGCCCTTTGCGGGCTTCGCGGTAAAACTCTTTCGGCTTGTCCGAGTTAGGGATTCGATTCGTGGTCGCCGCCGGATTTTTCGTCGTCGGGTTTGCCGCCGGATTTATCGTCTTGTTTGACGCCTTTATTATCGTCGGGTTTGACGCCGGATTTTTCGTCGTCGGGTTTGCCACCGGATTTATCGTCTTGTTTGACGCCTTTGTTATCGTCGGGTTTGCCGCCGGAGTTATTGTCGTGGCTGCCGCCGGAGTTATTGTCGTGGTTGCCGTCGGAGTTATTGTCTGGGTTGACGCCTTGGTTATCGCTTGATCCGGGGCTAACGTTTGTTTCGGGGCTAACTTGGAGCTCGGAACTAGCCTGGGGTGTAGAGCTGGCCTGGGGTGTGGGGCTAACTTGGGGTGTGGGGCTAACTTGGGGCTCGGAGCTGACTTGGGGCTCGGAGCTGACTTGGGGCTGGGCGTCGGTTGGTATGGGCGCTACAAATGAATCCGAGCCAGCACTGGATTGGTCGTTTATCTTATCGGCAACAATATCTATAGAAATCGCAGGAATAATGTTAAGGTCAGTATCAACATGATAGCTAGCCTTGCCTTGGGGGCGCACTGATATTTGGAGGATTTCGGCACCTTGGCGTGCTTGCACGCCTGTGATGTTGATCGTCGCAGCAACGGCAATCACAATTCCAACAACGATGATTTGAACAGTTAGTTTAGGCATAATTATCTTCCAAGCTGTTGGAGGAACAAACGAAAGTTTTTGATAGAAAAATGCCACTATTCTCTACCTCTTTTATGAAGATAGTATACAGCAATACAAGGAATAAATCCTTAACAGTATTGTTAGGAGAAAGAATGGCCTCATTACAAGTTTGATAATCAGTAATTCATAATAGTATTTCAGCGCAAGGTTGGTAGATTTAGGCCATATCTGGCGGTTTCTTATTAGTTCAACCACCAAATATGGGGATGAAAAACGCGACCTTGCGCTGTAATGATAGAAAAGGGATTGGATTGGGGCATCGGCGAATATTTGCTGTCAGAAAGACTGCGCTCAATCGATGAAGATATTTGGAATTTGCTTCAAATCCCCCCGGTAAGATCATTCATTCAAACCGGCCATTTTGGATAAGGGATCGGGAAAAGAAAATTATTTGAAATGGAATCAATTACCGGTTGAAAATATTGATCAATGGTTATGAATTAGTCTTATTAGCATTCTCTAAAACAATATTCCTGAAGAGTAGAAAAGTCAAGGGGTATTCTTCTGAGGGGTATTCTTCTGACTGTTCTTTCCCCTCCTTTTTTTCACCAATGATTTCTCCATCAGTTTAGAGAAAGCGGCCACAACTTCTGGATCAAAATGTGTTCCCGAATCATTAATAATAATCGCGAAGGCTTTTTTGTATGGCATTGCCTTTCGATATGGCCGATCGGAGGTGATTGCATCCCACACATCGATAACAGCAAATATCCGGGCTGCAAATGGAATTTCTTGTCCAACCAAACCATTAGGATAACCTTTTCCATCCCATCTTTCATGATGAAAAGAGGGGATTTCCATCGCGGGATAGAGAAATTCTATTCTCTTCAACATTTCCCTGGCAAAAACCGGATGCTTTTCGATCATTTTTCGTTCCGCTTGATTTAGTGGACCGCGTTTTAACAATATGCTATCCGGGATGCCAATTTTACCTATGTCATGGAGTAAAGCACCACGGCGTATATTTGTTAAGTTCCCCTCTTCTATCCCCATCGCACGCGCTAATTCTAATGTCAACTCAGTGACGCGCTGGGTGTGACCTTCAGTTTCTTCGTCTCTGAGTTCGAGTGCCTTCGACCAACCTTCAATGGTTTTATCATAAGCAGATATCAAATCCTTTTCGGATCGGCTAAGACTTGAAACCATTTTATTGAACGATTGTGCCAAGTCTGCGATCTCGTCGCCTCCGTTCGTTGCCACACGGATATCACGATTTCCTTTTGCGACCTCCGAGGCTGCTTGCTCCAATTTAAGAATCGGTCGTGTGATGAGATTTGCCAGGAAAAGACCGAGAAGCATGGCCATAATGATCGCAAAGACAAACACGACAGTGATGTTAATCCTCGTAATGTTGCTCGTTCTCACGAGGAATGTTTTTGGGAGCGCGGTCCCCATAATACCCATGTCTTCGCCATCTCTTGCTTCCCAGGCTCCAAGCAGCTCAGCATAGGCGATATTGCTGAAGCTAAAATCTCGTGTTACGCTCTGTTGAGCCCGATTTTTTAGCACAATCGATGAATCCATGAGTGGTCGAGAAGGAAACTCTGCAAATGTGGAACCGATAGGGTTGAAATTGGTATCATAAATTGTCACTTGGGATAAGGACTCTTCACGAATTTTATCCATAAGGCTTTTCAGGCTATTTCCGATCAGGAGGATGCCAACCAATTTTCCATCTTGACTTTTTACTGGACCCGAAACAAAGAAATAATTACCCCAATCTGCGAGGGAAAGTCCAGAATACTTATCCCCCTTTGCATCGACCACCTGATTCACTACGTTGGAAACGAATGAAAACTTGGTCAGATCGTCGCTAATTTGAGGGGAAAGGTATTTTCCTGTTTCTGAGGATTTTAGGAGGCTTGTCAGGATCTTACCTTGACTATCCAAGACCAGAACAGCATCCTCTCCTGCATTAAAAGTAACTGGATAAATGAGATCAAGAATTTTCTGCTTGTCCCCCAAGGGAATCGTTTCAGCAATTCCCTGGGTGTGAGATAATAATCGCAAAGTACCAAGCATGCGATCTTCTTCACGCACCATCGATTCGGAAGCCAATTTTCTGGCTTCAATCATTTGGTTGGTGAATCGCTCTTCCAGAGATCCCAATACTACTTGAGTAACGAGAATACCCCCAAATATAGCGATAAAAAGAGCCAAAATTATATAAGGAATGGTTAATTTTGTGCGAATTGAAAAGTGAGGGGTGCGTATTATTCTCATATATGTATTTGGAATTTATGGATCAATAAACCATGTGCTTTCAGGATAATCTCACATTGACCGCTAACTTGATAATTTTAGCATACACTTTAGTTAGAATGTAGTGTGTCAGAGCTTGTGCTAATTCTACCTTTCTATTTCATTATACAAAGTATAATTTTCTGATGAATAGTTCCAGAATCATCTCCGGCTCCGACGCAGTGCAGCGTATGTTCGAGCGCGGAATATCTGAAAAGAAAGTGCGTCAGGTGTTGGATGCAGGGAATGTCATCGAAGATTACTCGGCAGAGATGCCTGAGCCGAGCCGTTTGATTTTGGGATTTCAGGGCAAGCGTCCGTTCCATGTTGTGACTTCTGAAAATATAGAATCAAATGAAGTAACGGTTATTACAGTTTATGTTCCCGACGCTGAGAAGTGGAGAAAAGATTTTCGGAGCCGGAGATGATAAAGACTTCGGAAGTCTGCTTTGAAGCATTAGGGCGGCGAGTCTTCTTGAAGACTTCCGAAGTCTGGTATGGTGAATGATGAA
>JAMDBC010000169.1:0-3662 GCA_023484185.1 Chloroflexota bacterium
GATGCTTTTAAGATCGCTAGCGAGTACATATACAAACCGCCAAATATGATATTTGCAAACGCAATGACAAGCACAGCAATGAAAGCATATTTTTGCAATCCATAAGGATGCAAGGCGCTCATCATTTCACCAGTGGCATAAAAATAGGATGTGAAATAATCCACGCCGAAGAGGGCTACCGCCGCCAGCAGACCAATCTGCCCTGCACCGTGGATATGGGCGCTCTCCTGCTTCTCGACCGGCGCAATACGAAAGGAAAAGTAAACAATCACCAACAACAGAACAATGGAGAACAGCATATTTTTCTTACCTGCTTGAAAAGGGGGAGTTACTCGCCAGCGATCTTAAAAGCATCTTCCAGCATTTTTAATTCACCAAGAAGGTGTTTGCGAGTGGATGGGTCGAACCGGGTATCCTGCATGGCTTTTACCTGTTCATCGCGCGCGGCGCGCACGACAAATGCCTATTTTGCTTTTCATTTCAACGTGGGAATGACCACAAAATTAAGATTCTCAACGCGCAGATCCTGATCATCGAAATATGGCAGGCGGAGACTTAATCCGCGATTCAAACTTTGCGACGCAGCGCGCTCTTTCACAGTGCGGATAATATCGGCAGTCATATAACGCGCCAGTGCCCGCCCCTGATTGATCAACTGTCCCATCATGCCATAATGTTTGTGTTGATATTCTTCATCTGCAAGAATATAAGGGGCCAGCGAACGAGCTGCGAAAAGCACATTTAAAAATCTCTGCATCGAAGCGATATGCGCCTCAGCCTCACTGACTGAATTAACCAGCAGTTTATCCTGATCGTCAAACGCCACCCATTGCGGCAAATAGAATCGACGCGCCGCCGGAACGAACGGGACGAGTAAATTGCCGCGGCCATTTTCGGCTTTTCCTTCCTCTGCAATCGCATCGGTATCGGCGGTAATGGCCGATTCAGGCTCCATGCCATCTTTGGCAGGGATCGTTGGAATATCCTCGCCATCTGCGGGTACATAAGAGACGCTCCTGCCGGACGGCAGCATGTTGTGAACCATGTGAGTTGCGGCGGTAAAACGAATCAGCCCCGCGCTCACCGCGATTGCCTGATCGCTTGATTGCTCAAGCTCAGTCAGACGCTGGCGCAACGTGGTATGAACGTCGCGGCCTGCAAGCCGATCCCGCAAATCGCCGACACGTTGTTCGCGTACCGCGGCCGCTACACTTCGCGCCTCTTCCTTTTCATCCGGCAAACAGACCACGCGGTCAGGCAGTGTGAAGTGAACACTATGGGCGCGCTCGGCATAAGACTCAGCAATCTGCCGTGCCTGCGCTTCAAGAAAACGCTGGACAATTAGGGATTGAGCATTAAAGAGCGCCTGCTGACGCTCAAACTCATCATTCAATTGAACAACGGGAGTCCCTTGTGGGTTTCGAAGCGTATTAGTCATTATCGTTTCCTCCAGGCAAGTCGGCAATCATATCACAAATTATACTGCCATCTTCTCAAAGCAAAGCCCCTCGCACAAAATCGAAAGATCCAATTGCAAACAGCAAATGCTCCACACCAACCTCTGATCTTTTTTCGGTTGCATCAAAGGGATTTGCGGGAAGAATGTACTTCCCTTACCTAAATTGGATTCCACCCAGACTTTGTCGCCGTGATTTTCGGCAATCGAGCGGACGATGGCGAGTCCCAGATCGAGCAGCGTGTTGACCAGCCGCGACGTACTCTCGACGCCGGTAACGATCTTCTTTACATAATTTTGCTGCTGATTGTTCAAGTCGCCGACCATCTCAAGCATGGTGGCATAGCCGCGCATTAACGTCAGCGACGAGCGCAGATCATGGCTGACCGTCGCCACGAACTCAGATTTCATCGTATCGAGTTCTTTGAACTTGGTCACATCGCGCAGAAGCACGCGCGGCCGACAGAATGTCCATCCGCAACAATGGAGGAGGCCGTCGCAAGATAAGTTCGGTTATCGGCTCTGCAACCGGCTTCCAACATCACGAACAAGGCGGCCAGATTTTGACACCAGATTCGAAAAATTCGCCAATGTGCCAGATCAGGTGAGTTCGCACGCGTGTCTGCGGCTCAGTGCAGGCAAAGATTTTAAGATTCTCTTCGCGTTCACCTGCCCTCGCAGAGGGTTGCGGACTTCGCGGTTCAATAAATGCAGTTGTTCACGTCACCACAGTTAAGTGCAATCCTATCACTCGCAAAAAATTAAGGGGGATTGAGTTGTTCTTCAGGTGGGGTTGATAGCAGAGTCAGTATAGGCGCCGCGATATTCGGGCGGCAGGAGTCCGGCGATATATTGCATGACGAGGTCCGCGTTGCGCTGGCGGGCGGCGCGGCGCTCTTCACCGCGGCCTTCGATGGGCGGCAATTGGATGGGTTTTCCGATTCTAATTTCAAGCAGTGGACGCCGAAAACGTAAGGCCGCTTTCGCCGCACCCGCCGTCGTGCCGACAATGCCAACCGGCAGAATGGGCACATGCGCTTCGTTGAGGATGTACGCGATGCCTGGCTTAGCCCGCCGCATGGCTGTGACATGCGAGCGTCCACCCTCGGGCGCGATCATAAGCGGATACCCGGAGCGCAGCATCGCCAGAATGGTTTCGATCAGCTCGCGGTCAACCTCGCCGCGGTGGACAGGGATCGTGCCATACAGCCTGACCAATTCACCTTGAAACGGTTTATCGAAAACGTCCACCGCACCAATGGCTTCGAGCATCTCAGGCCAGAAGGCCAGCGCCAGGGGCGGATCAAAGATCGAGACGTGATTGAGCGCAACAACATAAGCCTGTCCGCGCGGGATGTTATTCAACCCCATTATTTTGACGCGGCTAAAAATTTTCAGGATCAGCCGGACACTGGCCTTTAATATCGAGCGTCTCAAGCGCAGGCCGAACGAGACGCGATATTCTTTTTTACTCACACAACCTCCACACCTGCCCGAAAACTTCATCGGCGTTCAATTTATCAGAGTCGAGAACGATGGCATCATCGGCGGCTTTCAGCGGCGCGAGATCGCGCGTGGAGTCGATGTGATCGCGCTCGATAACTTTGGCGAGGATATTTTCGTAATCCGATGATATGCCACGCGAAACATTCTCTTCGTGGCGGCGGCGGGCGCGCTCCTCGGCAGACGCGTCGAGATAAATCTTTAGATCGGCTTCGGGCAAAACGACTGTGCCGATGTCGCGTCCGACCATCACAACTTTGCCGCGCAAGCCGATGCGGCGTTGTTGTTCGCTCATTGCGCGGCGCACGCCCGCGTAAGCTGAGACGACCGAGACATTCGCGTCCACTTCGGGGCGGCGCGTTTCCCACGTGATGTCCTGTCCCCCGACGATAACATCACAGGCGCGTCCATCGGACTGCGAGGCGGGCAGCACATCTATTTGCGTTTCCTCCGCCAAAACAGTGACCGCCTTCTCGTCGCTGACGTTGATGCCGCGTTGCAAAGCCAGCCATGTTACCGCGCGATACATCACACCCGTATCAAAGAATAAATAACCGAGAGCATCGGCCAGACGATGTCCCAGCGTAGATTTGCCGGATGCGGCCGGCCCGTCAATTGCGATAATGTCAGGTTTTCTTTTCGTCATTATTTTTAAACCACAGATGAATCGGGATGAAAAAAATCAACCGCAAAGTGCGAAGAT
>JAMDBC010000169.1:3672-11599 GCA_023484185.1 Chloroflexota bacterium
TGTTGATCCCGTTATGGTCGCTGGCGGCGCTTGAGCTGGCGCGCAATTTAAAAGTTTTCAGCGAGGAACGCGTCGAGGTGTTGGGCGTGGTCGGCTTGAGCGTTTTGATTTTGGCCTTTTCATGGCCGGCCCGTCAATTGCGATAATGTCAGGTTTTCTTTTCGTCATTATTTTTAAACCACAGATGAATCGGGATGAAAAAAATCAACCGCAAAGTGCGAAGATTTTTAAAGGCTTTCGTCAGAACATTCGCCACGAAGTCACAAAGGCACGAAGCCATAAAATTTTTACAATTGGTGCCTTTGAGACTTAGTGCCTTCGTGGTAGATTACGTTGAGTTTTCGGATAGCGCTCTTAGAGCTCTTGGCACACGTGCAGTTCAAAAAAATCAACGGCATCCAGAGTCATTAAGGTTTTGGCGAAGTGGAGTCGATGAACAGATCGTCCCGCACCCAGACGATGACCGTCTCGGAATTTTGCGGCATTTGATGGAACGCCACCCAGCGCATCCAATCGACAACCTGGGCATCGTTCCATAATGGTGACTGCCGCCAGATAAAACTCTGTCCGCGATAGCCAGCCGCCAAACTTGGATTATCCTGTCCAGTCGTGACAACGATGGGCGGCGATGCCGAGGCGTCCAGCGAACTCACAACTTCAACTTTATGCTTATGCAAAAGCCATTCCAAAGCAGGCGAGTCAATTCCTGCAATGGTCACAGGTTGGGCATTGATGTTGGTTTTACTCCAATCGGATATTTGATCCACGGTCATCAGCAACAAATCAGACTCTGCCGGCGCTGTACCTGCATTCCATAACTCCACCCCGGGTGCGACCCGCAGGCCGCCTGCGCTCAACATCGCGTTCAGTGAATAAATTCCCAAAGTCGCAACCAGCCCCCACACTGCGCCGAGCCGAGCCGAACGAATGGACCATCCAACCGCCACCAGCAAAACGCTCATGACCAAAAGGAACAACGAACCGAACAATAACCACGCCCTCAGATTCGCCTGGTCAGAAGGCATTGCCGTTTGGTTCAGCGCCAAAAAATCCAGCCATGAAAAGGCCAAAATCAAAACGCTCAAGCCGACCACGCCCAACACCTCGACGCGTTCCTCGCTGAAAACTTTTAAATTGCGCGCCAGCTCAAGCGCCGCCAGCGACCATAACGGGATCAACATCCACGCCAGGTCGCTTACCTGGCGCGCCGGATAGAACAGTGCCAGCAACAAGCCCACCAGCGCCCACAAACTCAAGCGCTTCAGGCGTCGGTTTTTGCTTCGCAATCCGCGTACAACCGCGATCAATCCCAATATCAGCGCCAGCGGCTGATACACGACCAGCGAGAACAACAACATTCCAAAAGAAATTCCCGACGGATTCCGCCAGCCCGCGACATATTCGGGCAGGGACGACATCCATGCGCCCAAACCGTTCGGAGATAAGAAGAACAACGTCCCGCCCAGGATGAGCGTGCCGAGTCCGAACCACAAAGCGGAGTACCACTCGCTGCGCGCGGGACGTTGGGCGGATTCCGTCTTCGGGCCGCGTTCCCACGCTTGAAGAATCGCCCACGTCAAGATCAAACCTAACAGCCCGGCCCACAGAGCAGGCCCGGAAAGTAAGGCCAACCCGACAAAGACACCTGCCCAGCGCGCGTTCTTCTGTCGCCAGAATCCCCAGGCGAGGAATAGAAACGTGATGGCGAGGATGGAACTGCCAGCCTGACGCGAGAGGGCTACCAGCCCCGGGTCGAGTGCAAGGAAGAAGGCCAGGATCAGGCTGGGCCGGGGTTTGAGGCGGTCCCTAAAAAGTATCGGAGCAAACACCAGCGCGCTTCCGGTCAAAGCTGGGACAAGTCGCGCCAGAAAATTCGTTCCGCCACCGTAGAGAAAAAAGAAAATACTGGTCAGCAGAACGTAGGCGGGTTGCGAGCCCAGCGCGGGGCGAGTCCCTTGCGCCACTCCTAGAGCTTGCAAAGCCCATTTTGCTTCAAGGTCGGTGAGAGGCAATGTGCCAAGCCTGATAAGCCGGACGGCCAACGCCAAAACAAAGGCGAGTAGATAGAGAACGTTTTCGCGGCGGAATGATTTCATCGGGTGTATTTTACTTGAATAATGGTTTACGGCACTTCATATATTGTCACATCGCCTAATTGATAAACCTGCGTAAGATGCTGTTTGAATTTATCTTCCTGCACGTGATAAGTGGAACGTTCCAGGCCGCCGATGTAAATATAGCGGACATTGTATTGCTTGATAATATCGAGAGCGGTCTGCCAATTGGATGTGGTGTAAAGCATTTTGACATCGTCTTCGCGCGTTGCCAGTTCTGCTCCATTGCGCCCCCACTGGGATTCGTGAAAGCGCCAGCCAAGCACAGTGGATGAGCCTGTGTACGTTGAGATCCGTGCGTAGCCGGTATAACTTCCGCCATTGGGACCCACAGCTTCAACAATCGCTCCATCCGGCGCAGACTTGAGCCAATCAATCGCCGCGGCTTCGTCCGGGTTCTCACGTTGGACGCGGGCGAAATCGTCAAGCGTCCAGCCGAATGGCGGGTTGAAATTATTTGTTTTGTTCGCAAGAGCCAGCACCGGATAGGTCAATCCTATGAACAGCAAAAGGACGAGGCCAATGCGGAAAGCCCAATCAACAACGCCGCGCAAGTTTTGTAACAGCATCGCCACTCCAAAAGCAGCAGCGATGCTAAACAACAACCAGGCCTGATAATAAAATTTGAAAATGGTGTTCATGCGCGAACCAAATTGGTCACGTAGATAGACGAATTCAGGTGTGAGGATGAGGAGAGTGGCGAGAGTGATGAGAAGAAACACAAAGGATGAAGGATGAAGGATGAAGGATGACTGCTCACCTTCTGTTTTTCTTTCTTCCTTCATCAAAAACGCAACGGCGGGAATAAGCAACGCCAGCATCGTCAACAATCCACCGATGGTTGACAATCGGCGCAAAGACGCGGCGGCAAATAATTCTCCGATACTGGCAACACCTTGCGATGCAAGATATTGCTGGGCAAAGACAGGATCATGCAAATTGGCCAGCCAGCCAGCCAGCCACGAGATTCCCCACAAAAGAAAAGTTAAACCGATGACGGATAGGAAAGCCAGCTTCCAGTTTGCGCTTTGCTTTTTGTTCCAAATCACATAAGCCAGATATGCAAAGATGGGAATGAAAAGCGTTCCGAACATCACCCACAGTTGCGCACCGCGCGTCGGGTTGACGAGGTTGGGCAGGATGCCGCCCGCCTGCGACGAAAATCCAAAATAAAAGGGCAGGAAAAGCAAAATGGCGGAAAAGAGAAGCGGCAATCCAAGAACGAACGCGTCTTCGAGGCGCGTCCACGACCAGCCATCTTCACGCACGCGGAATAACACATAAGCCAGAACGATCAAGACTCCCGCGGCGAGAATATCCCAGGTGTTGAGGAAAGCCAGCCCACCGAGAATCAACGCGGCAGAGAAGAAGCCGCTCTTGCTGATCTGCAAGCGGAAACCGAACAAATTGAATTCGCCGCGCCAACCGCCGAGGAATAGATTCAGCGCGACGGCAATCGCCAACAAATTGAACGGAATCGCCAGCACATGCGGATGAAGGTCGCCGAGCAGGAAGGAGAAGAAAGGGAACTCATCGATGATCTCTATAAAATTATGTGAAAGACTATAGTCTGAAATGACGCGTGAGGCGCGCCACCACCACAAATAACGGTTGGGAATCCAGCCAAGAGGCAGGGTCGGCGCGTCGCTTAATTCTCTGATACCAAGCCATGTCCAAAAATTGGATGGATTGGAATTCCAGAAAAAACCTTTTTGATGAAGGACTTCGAGGAAGCCTGCCAGGTTGCTAACAAGCAAAAGAAAAAGTGGAGCGAGGAATGAGAGACCGAAGACCGAGGAAGATGAACGGTCTACAGTCTGCGGTCTACGGTCTAATAAAGCCAACAGGTTGTAAAGAATTCCATACGCGCCAATCGCGGCCAGACCAAAGATGAGCGAGGTCATTAAGTTGTGTGCGATGGTAGCCGGAACACTTGCCAGCTTGGCAAGCATGGCTGTCAGCACATAGCCAAAGTAATAATAAGAAATAGCATAACCTGAGAGCCACGAGTCATGCGGAGGAAAAGTCGGCGAGCGCAAAATGGAATTGATGAACATCAACTCCATCGGCCTTTCCGTGCCATTCAATTCGGGATTGCCTGCGCGAATGAAAGCAAGGAAGGCAAACGTGATCAGGAGGAAAACAAGAACCGAGAAAACATAGCGGAGATTGGATTTGAGCCAAGCAAGGAGTTCCGATTTTCGATTTTCGATTTTCGATTCTGGGAGAAAGAAGAAAGCTGAAAGGCTCAATCCCGTCAACACAAGCAGACCAAATAAGATTCCACCAACGGTGTTTTGCGTCAATCCAAGTGAAGTGAACAGCCAGAAGATGTATCCCCAGATGAGGAGTCCCGCCACGCGCGAAAGACTGTAGCCGCGATCCGCCAGCGCGGGAAAAAGCCGATACGCCAGCGGAAAAGTCAGCCAGCCGAGCAGGGTCAGGAGAAGATACCACGAGATAAATGCAGTGATGGAATTCACGCCAAGTCCTTGACCATGCGATGATAACCGGGCGCCTTGTTTTTCTCCTGAACGGTCAATAAGATTTGATAACCGTTTCGTTCGTAAAGACGGCGGGCGCCTTCATTCTTCAAACTTACAAGCAGGGAACATTTCAGCAAATGAGCGTTGCGGGCAATCCCGTCCGCATATTCGAGCAAACGCGTGCCGATGCCGCGTCCCTGTGCAGAGGAAATAACGCCGAGGTTGCTGATGTAATATTCACCGGCCTCAGCTTCCTTTCCGCCGGGGAGGGAAATGCCTCTCCGAAGAAAATCGAAGACGCGCGGCAGACCCATCACAGAAAAAAGATGAGGCAGCGTCTGCAGGTCGAGGATCGGAAGTTTGTTTCCGGGATACGAAACTAGAAGGCCGACAGATTCATCGTCCGCTTCGGCGACAAACGCGTTCTTAAACCCAAAACGACTGGCGTTGCGCGAGAATAATTTCATCAAACTAATTTCTGCAAAACGAGAATCATTATCAAAAAGATAATCGGCCAGACTGCCCATGGAAAGTTGAAACAACTGCGCCGCAAGAGACGCGTCCGCCGGCCGGGCAGGGCGAATATGGATCGAGTTCATAACGTTGGAAGAGTCCACTCCCCATCCGCGTTGGGCTCGAACTTCACAACTTTTGTGACGGCATCCAGATTGATCGGGCCATAAACATGCGGGAACAGGTCAACGGCGGGAGCTCCAGGCGGAGGCGCGCCGTCGAAAGGCGGCTCCCACTTCAAGTCGGAGGAAAGACGCGCCGGATCGATCACGAGCAGGACGAGTCCGGTTTGTCCCTTGTAAAATTTTTCGGCAACCGGCACGGCTTGCAGTCGAGTCGAGCAGTGGATAAATCCTTCGCCCGCCAGACTCGGCGCGACATATTGTCCGGTCTTTTGTGCGGAAGTCCAGGCATCGTTCGATGTGATGTGCAAAATAATTTCGTTCATGGATTCACCTGATAGATGACTGTGTCGCCGTCGCGATAGGCAGAGTTCCACAGTTGCCCGTTGTATTGTTCGAATTTATTAATGCCGGGGCCAGGATATTCAAGCCGTTCCAACTGCCCAACGATAATATATTTAACATTGTACTTCTTGAGAAAATCACGCGCAGCCTGCGGATCTTCCGTGGTGTAGAAGGATGTGATTTCGGCGATTCTTTCCTCGACCAGTTGCGGCGTCAGCGTGCGCTGTTGACGTTGATGCCAGCTCCAGCCGACCACGCCGGGCAAGCCGGTATAAATCGTGAAGCGCGTGCCCCATTTATATTCGGTGGTGTTGGCCTCGACAATCACAGGCGAACCTTGAACGTTATCCTGCATCCAGCGGATAGCGCGATAGTCGTGACTCAAATCCATCGTTCCGCCGAAATCGGCATATTGGGCGTATTGCATATAAGTGATGCTATCGAGTGTGAACGGCACACCCGGAGCCATGCGGTCGGCAACTTTATCAGCCGCCGATGAGATCGTGGTCAGCGCCGCGCCCGCCAGTACAAATGTCACACCGATCTGGAAGAAGTTACGCCAACCCGGCAGCCATTTGCGGACTTCGGGCAGAACCCACGCGAAAGCTGCCGCGGCGGAAACGGATAACAATGCCCAGGCTTGAAGATAAAACTTGAAGACCGTGTTCATGCGTCCGATGTCGCCGCGCACAACAACCAACTCGACCACGATGGTGATGACCATGGCAGTGCCGATCAGGAAAAGAATGAAGCGTTTAACGTCTGGCATATTCGGGCGCAGGATAAGCAGCCCGGCCCAGACCGCGATTGGCAACGCGACCCACCCGATCTCCACGCCGCGATAAACAAAATAAACCAGAGACGCCAGCATAAATGCGATGCCAGCCTCGATCAAAATTTGATATGGGCGCAACTTATTCAGGGATGAAACCGGGGTGTTCGCCATCCATTCGTGTGTCTCCCACGCCATCCATGCCACGATGATGAACAGGAACACGCCCCAGTGCGTGAGATAAGACCAGATCGGCGTCTGAGAAGCCGTCCATGGATCGAGCGCACTATAAGGTTGATAATATGAAGCGCGATAAGGTTCGTACAGCACAAAGGAAAGCAAGGTCAATAAAATAATCGAACCAAGAATCAATCCCAATTTTTTGACAGTATCGGGAACATTAGTCGACCACTTCCACGCCACGGTTCCGTAACGCCAAAGCGAATAAGCAAGCGCGGCAAAACCGATCGGGAGATAAGTGTAAATATCCGAGAGGTTGGTCGGATACAACGCGCCGATAATCAACCCGCCAATCAGAAGCGAAAGCCACGAAGTGCGACGGCCTTTGATAATCGAAAGCGCCCAGGCCAGCGCCATCAAAGCCAGCGGCATCGCCATCATGTGCGCATGCAGATCGCTGTACACAAAAGTGAAGAACGGGAATTCGGTGATCTCGTTGCCGGGCCCGGGCGGAATAACCCGGCTCGGATTCCAGTACCAGTCGCCTCGTCCGTAAGGAAGCGCCTGCCCCGCGATGGCTTTGAATAATCCTTCAGATGCCCAGATAAAACGTTGCACAAGATTCGCATTGTCGATGATGCCGCCCGGCGCGGCCATGCGCTCGAAGCCCTGATACAACATCCGCAGCGTGCCGAGATTGCCAAGCGCCACCATCAACAAAGCCGCAAGCAAGCCGGCAATCAGTGGGAGGTTGAACGTTGAAGGTTCAGAACTTTCAACATTTGACCTTGAACCTTCAACCAGGTTCCAACCGATCGAGAACGCACACAAAGCCGTCGTTGCAAACAGAGTCGGCAAAATAAAATTGTATGCAATGGTCGGCACAATGCCAAGCAGCTTGACCGGCATCGCCACCAGCACGAAGCCGTAATAATAATAGTTGATATATCCGCCCGCGAACCACGGATCATACGGCGGGAAAGTCGTGCTCTTCAACACGGCGTTGAAATATGAAAAGTCCATCGGACGTTCGCCGCCCTTGGCCGGATGCCACAGGTCAGGATTGCCGATGCGGATGAGCAGGTCGAAGAGGAAGAATGCGAGGAAGACTCCCTCGACCATCAGGAAATAATTTCGACGCAACTTCCATTCTTCGCGCAGCTCAGCGCGGCGCATCCAACCCAGACCCAAACCGGTCGCCGCTAAAACAGCAAACACCACGCTGACAGTTAATCGTGTGTTCGGCACGCCGACAGATCCACTCAGCCACGCGAGATAACCGAAGATCACAAGTCCCAATGCGCGTGAAAGCGGATAGCCTTTGTCTCCCAAACCGGGGAATGCCATGCGGACGATCGGATACGTGACCAGCCCGAGCACAAAGATGAACAGATA
>JAMDBC010000200.1 GCA_023484185.1 Chloroflexota bacterium
CTTGGAACAAAGTCATGAACCTCGACCGTTTCGACCTCGCCTAACCGCGTGAAGGCGCGGTGATTACGCCTAAAACCGCATCTGCGCTGAAAAGCGGGTTGGGACTTTTTGTCCCGGCCCGCTTTTTGTTTTACAATATGGATAATCTTCCAACGGGAGGGCTTATGCCGAAATACGTTGCCGCAATTGACCAGGGTACGACCAGCACTCGTTTTATTATTTTCGATCACGGGGGAAATGTTGTCGCCGTTGACCAGAAGGAGCACGAGCAAATTTATCCGAAGCCCGGTTGGGTGGAGCATGATGCGCTTGAGATTTGGGAGCGGACTCAGCGCGTGATGCGCGGGGCATTGGATAAAGCTGGTGCGGATGTTTCAGACATTGCTGCCATCGGCATTACGAATCAGCGCGAGACAACTGTCGTCTGGGAAAAAGAAACGGGACGGCCAATCCATAACGCCATCGTGTGGCAGGACACGCGCACGGATGCAATTTGCAATGAACTGGCAAAACATGGCGGGCAGGATCGTCTGCGTGCAAAAACAGGATTGCCTCTGGCAACTTATTTTTCCGGGCCGAAGATCAAATGGATTCTGGACAATGTTCCCGGCGCACGCGTCCGCGCTGAAAAAGGCGAATTGCTGTTTGGCAACATGGACACGTGGGTCATCTGGAACCTGACGGCCGGCGCACATATCACCGATGTGACCAACGCTTCGCGCACGTTATTGATGAATCTGAACACATTGGATTGGGACGTTGAGATTTTAAATTTGTTGAATATCCCACGCAGTATGCTACCGGAAATTCGTTCATCATCCGAAGTTTACGGCTTGGCCAAAGGCGGACTTGGCGGTGTTCCCATTGCGGGCGATCTCGGTGACCAGCAAGCTGCATTGTTTGGTCAGACTTGTTATTCGGTCGGCGAGGCCAAGAACACGTATGGCACTGGATGTTTCATGTTATTGAACACGGGCGAAAAACCTGTGCCATCCAAATCGGGTTTGCTCACGACGCTTGGATACAAGATCGGCAATCAAAAAGCTGTCTACGCATTGGAAGGTTCGATTGCGATCACGGGCGCGCTCGTCCAGTGGCTGAGAGATAATTTGGGGCTGATCCGTCAATCGTCCGAGATAGAAGCGCTGGCGCAAACCGTCGAGGATAACGCCGGCGTTTATTTCGTCCCGGCCTTTAGCGGATTATTCGCGCCGTATTGGCGAAGCGACGCGCGCGGCGTAATCGTCGGGCTGACGCGCTATGTCAACAAGGGTCACATTGCGCGCGCCGTGTTGGAAGCGACGGCCTTCCAAACGCGCGAAGTTTTGGATGCGATGGAAAAAGATTCCGGCGTTAAATTGACCGCACTCAAAGTGGACGGCGGTATGGTCTTCAATGAAATGCTCATGCAATTCCAGGCCGACATTTTGGATGTGCCGGTCATCCGTCCAAAAGTTGCGGAGACAACCGCGCTCGGTGCGGCTTATGCCGCAGGGCTGGCTGTCGGTTTTTGGAAGAACTTTGATGAGTTGCGCGCCAACTGGGGACGAGATAAAGAATGGACTCCGAAGATGAATTCAACTTCACGAGAACAGTTATACTTGACGTGGAAAAAAGCCGTGACACGCACATTTGATTGGGTCGAAAAATGAAGTTCGGGCATCCAAAATATGAATCGAAACGAAATTCTCGTTGCACTGAAAAACAATCCGGAAGCCTCCGTGTTGATCGTTGGGGGAGGTATCAATGGCATCGGCACGTTCCGCGATCTGGCCCTCAACGGGGTGGATGTTCTTCTCGTGGATCGCGCCGATTTTTGTTCCGGCGCCAGCGCGGCTTCCTCGCACATGGCGCACGGCGGAATTCGTTATCTTGAGAACGGCGAGTTTCGACTCGTGCGTGAAGCGGTTGCCGAGCGTAATCGCATGATCCAAAATGCGCCGCACATCGTCAAACCTTTGCCGACCACGATTCCCATCTTCAAAGTTTTTTCGGGCTTGCTCAACGCGCCGCTTAAATTTATGCGCCTGCTCGATAAGCCCTCCGAACGCGGCTCGTTCGTGATCAAGATCGGGCTGATGGTTTACGATGCGTTCACCGGCAAACAAAAAACTGTCCCGCCGCATAAATTCCGCAGCCGTGCTGATTCGCTTTCGTTGTGGAGCAAACTCAATCCGCAGATCGTCAACACCACCACTTATTTCGATGGCGCGATCCTCAGCCCCGAACGCCTGGCGCTTGAATTGATTTTGGATGCGGAAGCGGATAACGCCAATGCCCGCGCTGTAAATTACATGAGCCTGACCAAAACAGACAAAGACACGGTTCTTCTTCGGGACGAATTAACGGATACCGTTTACGAAGTTAAGCCTCGTCTCGTAATCAACGCCGCCGGTCCGTGGATCGATTTCACCAACCGCAACCTCGGCATTTCTACACGTCTGATCGGTGGGACAAAAGGTTCTCATCTCGTCTTGAACCACCCCGAACTTCGCCAAGCAATTGACGGCAATGAATTCTTCTTTGAAAATAAAGATGGCCGCATCGTGCTGATCTATCCGCTTTATGACCGCATCCTGATCGGCACATCGGACATCCCGATTGAAAATCCCGATGAAGCCAATTGCACCGAAGAAGAAGTTGATTACTTCCTCGAAATGGTGGCACGTGTTTTCCCATCGATCAAGGTCACGCGCGAACACATTGTCTTCCGTTTTTCCGGCGTGCGGCCCTTGCCGTATACACACTCAGCTTCTTCGGCGGGGCAGATTTCGCGCGATCACAGTATCGAAGTCGTCAACGGCGATTGGACGGGGTTGAGTTTCCCGGTCTATTCGTTGGTCGGCGGTAAGTGGACATCCTTCCGTGCCTTCTCGGAACAGGTCACTGATAAGACGCTGGCTCTCCTCGGCAAGACGCGACAGAAAAATACGCGTGACATATCGATCGGCGGCGGACGCGGATACCCGCATACATCCGAAGATGTTAAACAAAGCATAGATGGAATCGCCGCCGGGACAGGTGTATCAGCAGAGCACGTGCAAGTTTTGTTCGACCGATATGGCACGCGCGCCGAACAAATTGCCACATTCATCTCACGCGGACAGGATGCGCCGCTTAAGTCATTGCCTTCGTACAGCCGCCGCGAGATCGGATTCCTGGCTCAACATGAAAAGATCGTCCATCTGGATGATTTGCTTTTGCGCCGATCCATGCTGGCCATGCTGGGACGCTTGACGCGTGACAGCGTGGATGAACTGGCCGATGTTCTGGGTGAAGCGCTGAATTGGACGGGGGAGCAGAAAAAGATTGAGGCGGCGCGAACGCTCGAAATAATGGCGGACCGGCATTCGGCCCGCTTGTGAAGCGAACGCAAAGAGCGGCGCATCTTCAAGGTGCGCCGCTTTTTTTGTCGCATGGTAAAATCTTCGCCATGAATTGTTCAGTTGTTATCCCGGTGTATCGCGGCGAACAGACCATTGTGCCTCTGGTCGAACGTTTGGCAACGGAACTGCCCAGGTTCGCGCAAAACTATGAAGTGATCCTGGTCAATGATGCCAGCCCGGATGCCAGTTGGCAGAAGATCGAAGAGTTGGCGAAACGTTTTCCGTGGGTGGTGGGAATTAAGTTGATGCGAAATTATGGCCAGCACAATGCGACCTTGTGCGGTGTGCGCCTTGTGCGCCATGAGATTACGATTACGATGGATGATGATCTTCAGCACCAGCCCGAAGAAATCAATATTCTGCTTGCAAAATTCAATGAAGGTTACGATGTCGTTTACGGCGCTCCGCTAAAGTTGCCGCAGGATTTCTGGCGCAATCAAATGACGAAGTATACAAAAAATTTGCTGGCATGGGTCATGGATGCGCCGTCGGTAAAGAACGTTTCGGCGTTTCGAGTTTTTCGTACTCATTTGCGGGACGCTTTTGCCAATTTCAACAGCCCCAGCTTAACGCTGGACGTTTTACTTTCGTGGGGGACCTCACGCTTCGCATCGGTTCAGGTGGACATAAAATCATCCGCAGGGCGTTCCAATTACAACTTTATTTCGCTCTTCAAATACACACTGCTCATCCTGACGGGTTACAGTACCGCGCCCCTGCGCCTCGCAAGTTGGATCGGGTTTCTCATGACCTTGTTTGGAATCGCCATCTTTATTTACGTTGTGGTTATATATTTCACGCAAGGAAGCCTGCCCGGTTTTCCATTTTTGGCATCCATTATTTCCTTGTTTAGCGGAGCGCAATTATTTACTTTGGGAATTTTCGGAGAATACCTGTCACGAATGTTCGACCGCAGCATGGATCGCCCGACCTACATTGTGCAGGAAAAAATAGGGGGCGAGGCGATGTGAACGTTGTCATTCTCCAACCCTCTTACATTCCCTGGCGGGGCTATTTCCATCAGATCAGCAAGGCAGATCTTTTTGTTTTTTATGACGATGTTCAATATGATAAACATGGCTGGCGGAATCGCAATCAGATCAAAACCGCACAGGGCAAGCAATGGTTGACTATTCCGGTGCATAGTGCAGGTGCCACTCAGGGCGTGGCGATCAAGGATGTGATAATCGATTGGAGCAAGCCTTGGGCCAGGAATCATATAAAGGCATTGACAATCTCCTACAGCAGGGCGCCGCATTTCAAGAAATATCTTCCCTTGCTTGAGTCGTTTTACGAGAGACGTGATGAGTATATTGCTGAGTTCACTATTGAAACTACGATCATCCTGGCGCGGGAATTGGGTATCTACCATACACGCTTTATGCGTTCGTCAGAATTAAGCGGCATCGAGCAGCAGAGAACAGATCGCCTGATCCAAATCTTGAAACAAGTTGGCGGGACGCACTACATCAGCGGACCGTCGGCGAAGGAATATATCGAGCCGGAGAAGTTTTCCGATGCGCATATTTCATTGGAATACATGCAATATGATTATCCGGAGTATCCACAGTTATATCCGCCTTTTGATCCGCATGTAAGCATACTTGATCTTTTGTTTATGACCGGCTCGCAGGCAGGAAATTTTTTTTGGCAATCAGAGCAATGATATGAGCGAAACTTCCCTTATTGATTTCAACCGTCCCAGCCTGGTTGGTAACGAGCTGGAATACATGGCGCAGGCCGTCCAGAATGGACAAATATCCGGCGACGGTCCGTTCACGAAAAAATGTCACGCCTTACTCGAACAGGAGCTTGGCGTCTCTAAAGCCTTATTGACAACTTCCTGCACGCACGCCCTCGAGATGATGGCTATTTTGTTGGATATTCAACCTGGCGACGAAGTGATTCTGCCCGACTTCACCTTTGTCTCCACGATCAATGCCTTTGTCCTGCGTGGCGCAAAGCCGGTCTTTCTCGACGTTCGGCCGGATACCCTTAATCTCGATGAATCCAAACTGGAAGCGGCAATCACGCCGCGCACGAAGGCCATTGTCCCTGTCCATTATGCGGGTGTAGGCTGTGAAATGGATGCGATTTTGGAGGCCGCCAATCGACATAACGTTGCCGTTGTTGAAGATAACGCGCACGGCTTGTTTGGAAAATATAAAGGCAGATTGCTTGGTACGTTTGGCGTGTTGGCGTCACAATCCTTTCATGAGACCAAGAATTTCAGCAGCGGCGAGGGCGGTGCATTGCTGATCAATGATTCGAAGTTAGTGGAGCGGGCTGAGATCATCCGCGAAAAAGGCACGAACCGTTCGCGTTTCTTCCGCGGCCAGGTGGATAAATATACATGGGTGGATATCGGTTCTTCGTATCTTCCCTCTGATATCTTAGCGGCATATTTATTCGGCCAACTGGAACAGCGCAAGAAGATTCAAACGCATCGCAAGAATTTGTGGGGTACTTATGAAACCGGCCTGAAAGATTGGGCTGCAAAGCACGATATTCAATTACCCACCATCCCTGAATATTGCGAACAGGCATATCACATGTTCTATATGCTCATGCCTAATCTCGATCTGCGTCAGAAGTTGATTATGTATTTGCGCGAGCGGAATATCCAGAGCGTCTTTCATTACCTGCCTTTACACCTTTCCGACATGGGACGCAAGTTTGGCGGACGCGAGGGGGATTGTCCGGTTACCGAGCGTGTCAGCGACCAATTAATTCGTCTGCCATTCCACAATGCTTTGGCAGGTTCAGAACAAGAACAGGTTATCGAGGCCATTTTGGATTTTAAGTTCTGAGCGGCTTGAATATGGTTTTTTCAAGGCCATGGTGAACTCTAGCTTTTTTCATTTTTTCACCGCAAAGAGCGCGAAGTGCGCCAAGAAAAAGAAATCTTTGCGTTCGCTTGTCCTCGCAGAGGGTTACGAGCTTCGCGGTTCATTCCCTGACTTTGAGAAAGTCGTGACGGCTTGAATAAGTCCCTTTATCGGCACATGGTAAAATCATCAGATAAAGAGGAAGCCGTGCCCCGCAAACCCCAACTTTCAATTGATATTGTTATTCCGGTTTATAACGAAGCTGGCGTAGTCGAGCAGACCTTTGACAGGTTACGCTCGGTTGCCGATTCGCTTTCGTACAAGTTCACGTTCTATTATGTTAATGACGGCTCGCAGGATGGTACGTCTGATTCCCTGGCTGCGCTGGCAAAAATGGATTCCCGTGTACGGGTGGTCGAGTTGAGCCGCAATTTTGGTCATCAGGCCGCGCTGACAGCTGGCATGGACATTGCCGGCGGAGATGTGGTCATCACAATGGATTCCGACGGCCAGCATCCGCCAGAGTTGATCCCGCAAATGTTGGAACTGGCGAAACAGGGTTATGACATTATCCAGGGTCAGCGCATGGATGCGACGCAGATGGATCCGTTCAAAAAGTGGACCTCAGGTTTTTTCTACCAAATCCTGAATTTAGTCAGCGGGACACAGATTCTGCCCGGCGCGGCCGATTTCCGCGCGCTCTCCCGCCAGGCATTGGATGCACTCAAGGCCATGCCGGAATATCATCGCTTCCTGCGCGGCATGGTCTCGTGGATGGGATTCAAAGTGGCTATTTTGCCATACCATGAGCCGCGGCGTATTGCGGGCAAATCGAAATATTCATTTGGAATGATGATCCGCCTGGCATCCGATGCCATTTTTTCTTTTTCACTCATGCCGCTCTATATTGGCTTGAGCACGGGCGTAATTTTCTTTGTTCTTGCGCTGGTTCAACTGATCTATCTTTTAACGCTCTGGCTCAGTGGAGACTCTCAAAAAGTTATTCCGGGTTGGGGCTCCTTGATGGCGGTCACCCTGGTTGCCAGCGGGATCATTATGATTTTGCTTGGATTTATTGGTGTCTATGTCGGCTATATTTTTCAGGAAGTTAAACGGCGGCCGGTTTATTTGATACGACACCCGGATTCATCTGAGGAATAGTTGCGGCGATGCGTCGAATTTCCTTCTCTGCCTGGACCGTTCCATTAATACTCCTAATCGTGGTTATCGCCGCTTATGGCCTATTTGCTGCGCAACAGGGAATTCACTGGGATGATTGGGTCCTTGTCTGGATTCCTACTTTCCTGGGGAAACAAGGGCTTATTCATTATTTCTCTGTAAGGCGGCCTGTCTGGGGGTATTTCTTTGTCATGACAACCTCGTTGCTTGGAACAAATCTTCTTGGATGGCAGATTTTTGCCATAACCTGGCAATGGCTTGCATCAGTGGCGTTATGGTGGGCCTTGCGTCTGGCCTGGCCGCGGAATTCACGTGCAGTGTTATTTATGACGTTGTTCATTGTGTTGTATCCAGGTTTCAGCCAGCATTCGATAGCGATCTTTTACGGCCACTTTTTCCTTATCTTTACGTTCTTTTTTCTTTCTTTCGCTTTCATGCTTTTGGGGCAACGCCAGCCAAAATATTATTGGCCGGCGTTAATTGGTGGTGTGCTTTGCTCCGCCATCAACCTTTTTTCGTTGGAATACTATTTTGGGATTGAACTATTACGGCCTCTTTTGCTGTGGATGGTGATCTCAGATATCACACCCGAAAAAAGGTCTCAGATCAAGCGCACATTGCTTGCCTATCTGCCTTATGCGTTCGTGCTGGGATGTTTTGGCTTATGGCGCTTATTTGGATTTCATTCCCAGATGTACCAGGTTCAATCGTTCGGTGCCTCTGGCGCGGGGATTATGCAATCGTTGACGCCGCTGCTTGGCGAAATTCTGAGAGCAATATGGGCTTCAAGTGTACAGGCGTGGTGGGGAATATTCCACATTCCTCCGATGAGCGAGATGGGACTTTCTCTCTCTATCATTTATGTTCTCTTGTCGCTCATTTCTTTTGCCGGGCTGATGTTCTATGTTTTGCGATTACAGCATTCCGAGATCGAAAATCAACAGCGGACTGAAATAAGAACGATTCAACAATGTTTGATTCTAGGCGGATGCGCTATTCTAACAGCCGGAATTCCATTCTATCTTGTGGGGCTGCAAGTCAGGTTGGCTTTCCCCGCTGACCGTCTTACTCAACCTTTTGCGTTTGGAACAGCCCTGATTCTTGTGGCTTTGTTGGAATTGATCCCCTCAAATTCATGGCGCGTGGGCATTGCGGCTACGCTCGTTGCCCTAGCAATCGGACTCCAGATCCAATACGGATTTTCCTATCGTCAGGATTGGAAGCTACAGAAAGCTTATTTCTGGCAGTTGTCATGGCGCGCGCCAGCAATAAAACCTGGTACGGCCATCCTTTCCGACAATACAATATTCACCTATACAGATGATGATGCCTTGACCTTGCCGCTCAATTGGATATATTGGCCCACAGGCAAGAGCGGCTCTCTCCCGTATGCCCAAAAATTCTTTTCTGTCAATGCGGGAAGCGCAGTTTCACTAACGCCCGGATCGCCGGTCGTAATGTCGAAGGATAGTTATGATTTTCAAGGTTCCACCGATGCCGTGCTGGTCGCCCAGTTTAATCCTCCATCCTGTCTGCATATATTAAGCCCGGTTTACGATGCCGACCTGCCGCTGGCTCCTGCTTCCGGCGAAACCTACCGGAGCCTTTCGGCCCTTGCTTTTCCAATGCTTGGACGGAAGGCTGCGATTGCACTGCCGCTTTCCAAGCCGGAATTGATTATAGCCTCTGCGAATCCGCCCGCCTCTTTACCGGATATTTTTGGGACTGAGCCGATACATAACTGGTGCTACTATTACGAAAAAGCTGATCTTGCCCGGCAGGCAGGAGATTGGCCGCGCGTGGCAAGTCTCGGCGATAAGGCTTTTGCGATTCCATATCATCCCGACGATCAATCTGAATATTTTCCTTTCATTGAAGCATATGCCCGTACGAAACGTTGGGATGACGCGCAGAAATTGACTTTCTCAACCGCCGATGCCATGCCGATTCTCAAGCCAGCGTTGTGTGCCCTCTGGCAGCGTGTGGACCATAATGCTTCATTGTCAGTTCAGGAGCATGACATCGTCAATAAAGTCGAATATCGTTTGAATTATTGCCCAACCCATTAAGATGATGGAGTCCTCCTATACTTTTACTTTCCTGCGCCACGGCGAATCGGTTGGCAACGCCGAAGAACGTTTTCAGGGCCAGTCTGATTTTCCGTTGACGGAGGCGGGACGGATTCAGGCGCGGAGTTTGGCGAAACGCTGGTCGATGGAGCAGACGAAATTCGATTTGGCGCTAACCAGCCCGCTTATCCGCGCAAAAGAGACGGCGGAGATCATCACTTCAAAATTGAAGGTCCCGCTTGAGCTTGATCCGATCTGGATGGAACGCGACAACGGCGCCATGTCCGGCTTGACGCGTGATGAAATTGTCAGGCGTTTTCCTGAACCGGATTTTCGTACGCCGTATGATCCCTTCGGCGAAAGCGGCGAGGGTGATTGGGAACTATTCCTGCGCGCCGGCAGGGCAATATATGAATTGTTGAAACGCCCGCCGGGAAAATATCTAATCGTCACGCACGGCGGCCTGCTCAATAAAGTGATGTATGCGGTTCTTGGAATTCCCGTGCAGGCCAACTCGAACGGCCCAAGTTTTCGGTTTAACAATACGGGCTTTGCCATTTTTAATTATGTGCCGTCGCGTCATCAGTGGCGGCTGATCAGACTCGAATCCCCCATTTAGTGAATGTTCCTTCGTGGAAAATTTGCCATAGGCGGGCACAGAAAACGCGGAAAATAATTCAAAGATCAGCGTCCTGTGTGTTAATCCGCGTCCCATTTTTTAAATGTCCGGTGGAGAATAATCCCTTCAATTCTATCAGTTCAACTTTTTGTGGACTTCGTGACAAAGGGTTTCGATCCTCGTGTGGAAATGTGACATCTTCAAAAAACTCGATCATTAACCATCAGCCCAAACGGAAACGTTCGGGCTGATTTATAATTCAAGCATGGACACAAATTTGCTTCGCTCACGTTACGAAGAACTCAAGTCACAGATCGGCTTCCATAATTACAGGTATCACGTGCTCGACGCGCCCATTGTCAGCGACGCGGAATACGACAAACTGCTAAATGAGTTGAAACAGATCGAAGCCGCGCACCCGGACTGGGTCTCGCCTGATTCGCCGACGCAGCGCGCGGGCGCCAAAGCGGCTGACCGTTTCGACAAAGTCCGCCACCCCGCGCCGATCCTGTCGCTGGCGAATGCTTTCGGCGGCGATGATGCGCGCGCCTGGTTCGAGCGTGTCCGCAAACTGGACGAGCGCGTGGCTTCCGCGAAATTCGTCGTCGAGCCAAAGATCGACGGTTTGTCGGTCGTCTTGCATTACCGCGATGGGATCTTTGTGCAAGGCGCAACGCGCGGCGATGGCGAAGTAGGCGAAGACATCACATCCAACTTGCGGGCAGTGCGTTCGATTCCTTTAAAGATTCCTGTGAGTCGAGAATCGGGGATCGGAAACCGGGGGTTGGAAAAACGATTCCCGAATATCGAATCCCGACTCCCGAAGTATTTGGTTGTACGCGGCGAAGCCTTTATCCCCATCAAAGAGTTCGATGAATTAAATAAGCATCTTGAAGAAGCGGGCGAGAAAACGTACCTCAACCCGCGCAACACAGCCGCGGGTTCATTGCGCCAACTCGACCCAGCGCTGACCGCTTCGCGTCCGCTGACTTTGCTCGTGTATCAAATCATTCATTCCGAAGGCGGCAAAATTCCAACTTCGCAATGGGAATTGCTCGAATACTTGAAAGCGTTGGGATTTCCGGTCACCGATGTTGCCAGGCGTTTCAACGATATTGAATCAGCCATTGCCTACAC
>JAMDBC010000129.1 GCA_023484185.1 Chloroflexota bacterium
CTCAAAAATACCCGCACGGCGCCCCTGAACACGTTGAAGCGATCACCGATAGCGATACGATCATCGCCATCAACACCGATCCCGCCGCGCCGATTTTCAACATCGCCAAATACGGCGTTGAGGTGGATATGTTCGATCTGATCCCGCCACTGACAGAACAGATCAAGCAGGCAAAAAGGATGAGGTAATGTCCTACGAGATGCTCAAATCAATCCTTGTACTGATTGCCCTGTTGGTGGGCATTGGCATCTTTGGCCTGCGGGTATATAGGTTGTTGTGGAACAACCTGCAGCGCGGCCAGCCCAGTGGTCCTTTCAAACAATGGGGAGAACGAATCAAAGGGCTGTTCGTATACGTGGGGACGCAATGGCGATTGTTCCGCATACTGATTCCAGGCACCGCTCACTTCTTCATCTTTTGGGGATTCCTGATCCTCTCCCTGACCATTTTACAGGCAATCATTGAAGGGTTGATGAGTTTTGTCAATCCACACTTTATTCTGCCATTCGTCGGAAGCTTCGGGCCATTGGCATTACTCCAGGATATGTTCGCTTTGTTCGTGACCGCCGCTGTGCTATATGATCTGTATCTGCGCCTGCTGGTGAATCCCAAACGCTATAAAGGCAGTCACAAAAGTCAGGGTGTGATCGTGCTGATGTTCATCTTTACCATCATGCTTTCGCTGACTGTGATGAACGGTATCCGCATCAATCTTGGAGAAGACCCGCTTCATGTCTGGAGACCGATCTCAGCAATCGTCGGCGGGGTTTTTGCGGGACTGAACGAGCGAACACAAAATGCCATCGGGGAGATCGCTTATTGGATTCATCTGGGCGTGGTGCTGGTATTTTTGAGTGAACTGCCGGAAGGCAAACATTTCCATGTAGTGACCTCGATCCCTGCGATTCTTTTACGTGACCTGGAGCCGGCCGGCCGCTTACGAGCCGCGCCAGAGTTTGACGGTTCAGTCGGCGTCAGCGCAGTCGAGCAGTTCCGCTGGCGGCAGATGCTTGACTTCTTCACGTGTACCGAGTGCGGGCGCTGCCAGGATGTATGTCCCGCGTACGCCAGCGCGCAGGTTTTATCTCCCAAGTTGCTGATGATGGGTTTGCGCGATCACTTGAAGCAGCAATCGGCTCTGCAAAAAGCATCCTCGGAAAGGATGTTAATTGGCGATGCGATCACTGAGTCAGCATTGTGGTCCTGCACAACGTGTTATGCCTGCGATCAGGAATGTCCGCTGTTTATTGAACGCATTCCTCTTATTGTAGATATGCGCCGCCATTTAGTGGCCGAGGGACAGATAGATGCAGAATTACAAAACGCATTAGCCAACCTGGGCCGTTACGGCAATTCCTTCGGCCAGTCCGAACGAATGCGCGCCCGCTGGACTCAGCCACTCGAGCCCAAGATCAAAGACGCGCGCCGGGAGCCGGTTGAATACCTGTGGTTTGTCGGCGACTATGCTTCCTACAGTCCCACATTAACGGATGTCACTTTCAAAACGGCGCAAGTGTTCCAGAAAGCTGGTCTTGATTTCGGCATTCTGTACGACAGCGAGCGTAACGCTGGCAATGATGTGCGCCGTGCAGGAGAAGAGGGTCTGTATGAAATGCTGGCTGAAAAGAACGCGGGCGCACTGGGCAAATGCGCTTACAAGAAGATATTAACGACCGATCCTCACTCATACAATACGCTCAAGAATGAATATTCATTCAATGGTAACGGCCATCACCCGGTATTGCACTACACCGAATTACTCGACCAATTGATCGCATCCGGTCAGCTCAAGTTGAACAACAAGCTTGGTTACAAAGTCACCTATCACGATCCGTGCTATTTGGGCCGTTATAACGGCGTGTACGATGCGCCGCGCAGAGTCATCCAGGCGACAGGCTGTGAATTAATCGAGATGCCGCGCCATGGGGACCGGGCTTTCTGCTGCGGCGCGGGCGGCGGGCGCATCTGGATGAAAGAAGACAAAGTCCAGGAACGTCCCAGTGAATCCCGTGTGCGTGAGGCAGCGAGTCTTAACGATGTAACGACTTTGGTCACCGCCTGCCCCAAGGATGTCACGATGTTCCGCGATGCTGTGAAAACAACCGGTGCCGAGGAACGCCTTGCAGTTAGAGATCTTATTGAATTAGTTCACGCAGCGCTGTAACGAGTTGGAATTGGCGGAGACATAAAACTCCGCAGGAATAAGATGCGAAATACATTTGGCACTTTGACGAGTTATTTCAGAGATTTCAATGCGCGGCTTTCGCGTGGCCTCGTTTCTTTTGGAAGGACAGGGCTTCGCATCCCGATTGCTACCAAACTCGTTCTTAGCTTTCTATTAATCATCGTTGTCGTCAGTGCAATCTTTACTGTTGTGGGTATCCAGTTGATTAGCAACCGCATCGTAACAGAAGCCCAGGAGATGGTGAAACTTGATCTGAACACGGCCAGGGAAATCTATAAAAGCAAATTGACTCATATTAACGATGTGGTTCGACTGACAGCCAGCAGGTTCTTCATCACAGAGGCGTTGGCAAACGGAAACGCGATGGATATAGCCGCTGAATTGACAAGAATAAGAAAAACAGAAGGACTTGATATATTGACCATCACCAACGCATCGGGCGATGTACTGTTGCGAACCAACAACCCGGAGATACATGGAGATAGCCAGGTTCATAATGACCTCGTCTATGCGGTTATGAGCGAAAAAGCGCCTGTCGCCGCCACAATGATTGTATTATCTGAGGACTTGAATAAGGAAGATCCCCTTCTTGCTAAACAAGCATACTTTAAATTCATTGATACGCCGTTGGCAAGGATTAGCGGAGAAACTGAGCAAACAGCCGGCATGATACTGGCAGCGGCAGCCCCAATATTTGACCATCAAAACAGGTTAATCGGGGTTATGTACGGCGGCGTTCTGCTAAACAGGAATTACGAAGTGGTCGACGAGGTAAAACAAACTGTCTTTCAGGGCATGAAATACGATAATAAAGATATTGGGACCGCAACGATTTTCCAGGATGATGTAAGAATTTCGACCAACGTCCAAAATGAGGACGGCTCACGCGCTATTGGCACGCGCATTATGGAAAGCGTTTACCATCAGGTTGTTATCAAAGGAGAACCTTATGTCGGGCAGGCCTATGTAGTGAATAACTGGTACATAACCGCCTATGAACCCATCAAAGACCTGCATAACGAAACAATAGGGATCCTGTATGTTGGCATACTCGAACAGAAATATACTGACATCAGGAGGCAGACCATTCTGGCCTTTCTGGCGATCACGTTTGTCGGTGCGCTCGGTTCGATGGCATTTGCCTACTTTATTTCGCAAAGGATTTCCGTACCACTCAAGCAGTTGGTATCAGCATCCAAGAAAATTGCGGATGGCAACCTGAACACCAGAGTTGAGATCAAGTCAGGCGATGAATTGGGTAAATTGGCTTATACATTTAATAAAATGGCTGCGGCATTAAAAGAACGGGATGAAAGGTTGAAGGAGTTTACCAGAAGAAAAATCATGGAGTCTGAAAGGCTTGCCCTGATCGGACAATTGTCAGCCAACGTGGCTCACGAATTAAACAATCCACTTCAAGGGATCGTCACCTATTCTAATTTGCTTTTGGAAACTCCACTTCCTGACGATTCGGAGCGAGTCTCTCTCGAAAAAATCGTTATCCAGGCCAACCGCTGCAGGGACATCATCCGCGGCTTGTTGGATTTTTCGCGGCAGAGAAAACCAGATAAGACGCTGTGCGATGTCAACGATGTTCTGAAAGGCTGTGTTTCCCTGCTGGAAAAACAAGCCCTCTTTCATAATATTCAAATCACATACGATCTCGAGGCGGGATTGCCAAAGGCCATCATCGATCCTTCACAGATCGAACGCGTATTTATGAACATTATCATTAATGCCGCCGAGGCCCTGGAAGGTAATGGACGATTAACACTCACGAGCAGATTCGATCCGGTTGAACGATTCATCGAATTGGAATTTACAGATAGCGGGCCTGGGATTGCCAAAGAAAATTTGGATAAGATATTCGATCCCTTTTTTACGACCAAGGATACCGGTCATGGGGTCGGGCTGGGCTTAGCCATTAGTTATGGGATTGTCAAAGAGCACAAGGGAACTGTCTCCGTCGAGAGTGAGATTGGCAAAGGAACAACCTTTACTGTGAGATTGCCGGTGGCTGTGGAAGAAGAGAGCGCAAGCAATGGAAAATAAAGCCAGGATCCTGATTATTGACGACGAGGAGGTCGTTCTGGATTCCTGCGCCCAAATCCTAAAGGGCGGCAACTTCCAGATCGCCACTGCAATGAACGGTGATCGTGGGCTAAAACTTGTCAGAGAGTTCGAGCCGGACCTTGTTTATGTTGACCTCAAGATGCCCGGAATTTCAGGTTTTGATGTGATTGAAAGGATTCGTGAGTCCGATCCGACGATTGTGACCATCGTCATCACGGGATATGCAACGGTGAGTTCAGCTATCGAGGCAATGAAGAACGGCGCTTACGACTACCTGCCCAAGCCGTTCACACCAGACGAATTTCGTTTGATCACACAACGAGGACTTGACAGAAGAAGGCTGGTCCTGGAAACCATTGCACTTAGAAAAGAAAAAGAAATGCTGAGAGAAAATTTTGCCGCCATTGTCTCGCACGAGCTCAAGGCTCCTCTGGGCGCGGTTCAGCAAAACCTGTTCGTGTTAGTGGATGAACTGTCTGATCAGCTCACTGAGGAACAGAAAAATCGGTTCGAGCGGATGAAGACCAATATCAATGATCTTATCAGCCTCATTCTTACATGGTTGCGGGTGTTGTCCGTCGACATGTCGAAAATTCGAGAAAGTTTCAAACCGGTCTCTTTGGCATCAGTAATTTTGAAAGCGGTTGACAGCGTGCAGCCACATGCAATTCGTAAAGATATAGAAATCGTTTCCTCCATCAACGAATCGCTAAATTCTGTTAATGGAGATGAGGGAACTCTGGTTGAAACCATAATAAATATTCTTGGTAATGCCATTAAGTATTCGCGCTCAGCAAGCCAGATACATGTCAAAGCTGAAGAGGACGGAAACGATGTGCTGATCTCTGTGGCCGATACCGGCCCAGGCATATCAAAAGAAGAGCTTCCCTATATTTTCAACGATTTCTATACCGGGGAGTCCGGCAAGGCAGCGGAGAGAGGCAGTGGAATTGGGCTGGCTGTCTCCCGGCGCATCGTCGAGGCCCATAACGGGTCGATTTCAGCAGAAAGCGAATTTGGTAAGGGGAGCACCTTTGTGATCCGACTGCCAGCAGTCAAACCAGAACTGCACACCGAGCTGGAACCAAATGGCCTGGCAAAATCTTAAACGAAGGAGATGTCTATGAATGCGCAGATAATGATGATTGATGACGATCCCGATTTCGTCTCAGGAATCAAATCCATCCTCGAAAAGGCTGACTACAAAGTGGATGTGGCCTATAACCCAAAGGATGGATTTCAAACCCTGCAAAGCAGGCACTATGACCTGCTTCTGCTCGACATCATGATGGGCCGCGGAGCCGAGGGCGTCGCTCTGGCGCGGAAGATCAGAAAGGATCCCAAGCTGAAAGAGATGCCAGTGTTGATCATAACTGGCATCAGGGAACAAATAGCCTTTCTCTTCCCTGGAGAAGCCGTTCACCCCCATTTCGTCGAGACAGATGAACTGGTTGAGAAACCAGTGGAACCCAAACTTCTGCTGGACAAGGTGAGCGCTCTATTGAAGCTGGCGGAAGAGAAAAAATTGAAAGTCCAGAACCGATAGGAGGATGTTTCATGGCAACACAATTTTCTTTCGGCGACGAAATTGCGAACCTGATGTACGCCACACATGGCAACCCAATCAGGGACTGTCTGCAATGCGGAACTTGTTCGGGAACCTGTCCATCGGTTGAGTTCATGGATCATACGCCCCGTCAAATCATCGGCCTGATCGGCGCCGACTTCAAGGATGAAGTGCTCGCCAGCAACACCTATTGGTCCTGCGCTTCCTGCTATCACTGCACTGTACGATGTCCGGCGGGGATCGACATCGCAGATATGATGTACGCGTTGAAACGTTACTCCATGTGGAAGAGCGCATATCGGGAGGGTTTGATCGGGCCCGCATTCTCGGAGAGCTTCGTGAAAATGATCGTGGATTCAGGAAGATCATTCGAACCTGCCCTGGCGCCTAGCTACTTGTTCAAGTATGGACCACGCGGCCTCGTTCAAGAAGCGCAGACTGCCGCTGGTTTGATGTTGAAGGGAAGACTACCTTTGCTTCCAAAGAAAATCAAAGGACTTAAAAACTTTCAGCGCATGGTGCGGAGGATCATTCCCATAGGAGAGTCATCATGAAGCAATACGCATACTATCCCGGCTGCTCTCTTGAGAGCCTGGCAACGGGCTACAACGTCTCCACGCTTGAGGTGGCGCGTGAGTTGGGGTTGGATCTTAAGGAGATCAAAGACTGGAACTGCTGTGGTTCCACCGCCTATTTCCCCGTGGATGAACTGCTGGCGTATACGCTGGTCGCGCGGAATCTGGCTCTGGCTGAAAAGGAGGGACTCAGCGATTTTGTTGCGCCATGCAGTGCGTGCTACAAGAACGCATACTTCACCAATGCCTATCTCAAAAAGGATCCCGATCTGGCCGAACACATCAACTATGCATTGGAAGCAGATAACCTGCATGTCAACGGGACGATGAGGGTGCGCCATCTCATCGAAGTGATCATCGAGGATGTCGGGCTGGAGGAGATCGGGAAAAAGATTGTTCATCCTTTGCAAGGGCTGCGCGTCGCTCCGTATTATGGATGCCAGCTTCTGCGTCCAAGAAAAGGTCACGAGAATGTCGAGAATCCGCAATTCTTCGAGAATCTATTGTCAGCGCTGGGAGCCGAGCCAGTGGATTATCCATCCAGGACGCGTTGCTGCGGCGGCTCGTTGATCATCACGAATCGAAAGGCTGCCCTGGACATGGTTCATAAGCTTCTGGAAGATGCTGTGAATCATCAAGCCGGCGTGATCGCGACTACTTGCCCGATGTGCAATGTCAATCTGGAAGTGTATCAGAGCCAGGTCAATCAGGAGTTTGGAACACATTTTTCAATCCCGGTTATGTATTTCACCCAGATCATGGGTGTAGCCCTGGGGATTAAACCGGGACGTCTGGGGATTGGAAAAGAGATGATCGCTGGAGCGTCATTGCTTGCCTTTGCTGAAAGTTAGAAAACAGGAGAGAAACCTATGACTGAAAGAATTGGTGTTTACGTCTGTCATTGCGGCACGAACATCGCTGGCGTCGTTGACGTTGCAGAGGTCAGCAGATGGGCAGGAGAGCATCTCGCCGGCCAGGGCGTAATCGTCTCCCGCGATTACAAGTTCATGTGCTCCAGCCTCGGACAGGAACTGATCCAGAAGGACATCAAGGAAATGGGGTTGACGCGCGTGGTGGTGGCGGCTTGTTCCCCCCATTTGCACGAAAAGACTTTCCGCAATGCCTGCGCAGGCGCGGGGCTGAACCCCTATCTGTGCGAACTGGTTTCCATTCGCGAACAGGATTCGTGGGTGCACACCGACAAAGTTGCCGCAACGGATAAAGCCAAAGCCATCATCTCCGGCGGTGTGGCGCGCGTGGCGCATCACGAAGCGCTCGAACCTCTGCGTGTGCCGATCCATCCTGATACGCTGATCGTCGGTGGCGGCATCGCCGGTATCCAGGCTGCACTTGAAATTGCCGATGCAGGATACCACGTTTATCTGGTGGAGCGCGAACCGTCCATTGGCGGACACATGGCTCAATTCGACAAAACCTTCCCGACGCTGGACTGCTCCGCTTGTATCCTCACGCCAAAGATGGTGGATGTTGGCAATCATCCGAATATCACGCTATTGACATGGAGCGAGGTCGTAAAGACGGATGGCTACGTGGGCAACTTCGCAGTCACCATCAAAAAGAAAGCCCGCTATATCAAGACTGAAGACTGCACTGGCTGCGGCATTTGCTGGGAGAAATGTCCGTGGAAGGTAGTTGACGATGTGTTCGAGGCCGGGCTGGGCAAGCGCAAAGTGGTTTATGTACCTTTCCCGCAAGCGGTTCCCAAATATCCGGTTATCGACGCGGCAAATTGTGCCTACTTCTTGAAAGGCACCTGCAAAGCCTGCGAGAAGTTCTGTCCGACGAACGCGATTGACTTTAATCAAAAAGATCAGGAGATCACCGTTCCGGTTGGCAACATCATCCTGGCAACCGGCTACGATCTATTCGACGTAAAGCGGATTCCGCAATACGGCTATGGCCGACTGGCGAACGTTTTCACCAATCTTGAGTTCGAGCGTTTGAGCAACGCGGCGGGACCGACCAGCGGAAATATTGTCTTGCGCGATGGGAAGACTATCCCCAAAGCGGTGGGCATCGTCCACTGCGTCGGCTCGCGCGACCAGAACTACAATCCCTATTGTTCGGCGATTTGCTGTATGCAAAGCCTGAAGTTTGCACACCTGGTGCATGAACGCACCGGCGCGGAAGTCTATAACTTTTACATTGACATCCGCACGCCCGGCAAAGGCTACGAAGAGTTTTATCAGCGACTGCTTGAGGAGAGCACGCACTTTGTGCGCGGCAAAGTCGCTGAAGTGACGGACGTGGCGCGCGTGCCAGAGGAAGAAGGCCGTTTGATCATCCAGGTTGAGGATACGCTGATCGGCAAACAGCGGCGCATCCCGGTGGACATGGTCATTCTCTCCGCTGGGTTACAGGCACGCCATGACGCCAAGGAAGTCGCCAAAATGTTCGGCATCTCCTGCAGCGCTGACGAGTGGTACATCGAGAGACATCCCAAGCTGGACCCCGTCGCAACCATGACCGAGGGCATTTACATCGCCGGTTGTGCGCAGGGACCAAAGGATATCCCGGCCAGTGTAGTGCAGGGCGCGGCCGCCTCGGCGCGCGTGCTCGGCAAAATCCAGCAAAAGGAGATCGCGCTCGAACCGGTGCGCGCTTCGATCAATGAGAACCAATGCTCCGGGTGCCGCATCTGCAACAACCTGTGTCCGTTCAATGCCATCTTGTTCCATGAAGATAAGATGGTGTCCGAAATCAACGCGGCGTTGTGTCAGGGCTGCGGAACGTGTGTGGCCGCCTGCCCGGCAGGCGCGATCAGCGGAACGGGATTCTCCAACGAGCAGATCCTCTCGCAGATCGAAGGTCTGTTGTTGATCAATGTGCCAAAAAGCGTGGCCGCATAACAATGCGAGGAGAGTGGACTATGGGTAATGAAAACTTTGAACCTGTGATCATCGGCTTTACCTGCAACTGGTGCAGTTACCGCGCCGCAGATATGGCGGGCACGGCGCGGATGAAATACGCGCCGAACGTCCGCCTGATCCGCCTGATGTGCTCCGGTCGTCTGGACCCAACCTTCGTGCTCAAAGCGTTTACCAGCGGAGCCGATGGGGTGTTGATTTCCGGATGTCATCCAGGCGATTGCCACTACATTGAGCAGAATTACAAGGCCTTGCGGCGCTTCCAATTGCTCAGGCGAGTGCTTTCCCAAATGGGCATCGAACCAGGCCGCCTTAAGTTGCAGTGGGCAAGCGCGGCGGAGGGAGCAATGCTCGCCACAGAAATCAACAAGTTCGTGGAAGAAGTGCGCGCGCTCGGCCCGCTCAACTGGCCTGCAAATTTCCATGAAACTGTATCTACGCCCGTTATGGAGGTGCTAGCATGACTGCTAAACCAAAATTCGCAATGTATTGGGCGGCCTCCTGCGGCGGATGCGAGATCGCCGTCCTCAACATCCACGAAAAGATTCTGGATGTGGATGCAAACTTCGACGTGGTCTTCTGGCCTGTCGCGATGGACGCGAAGTACAAAGACGTTGAAGCGATGGAAGATGGCTCGATATTACTTACCCTCTTCAACGGCGGCATCCGCAACGATGAGAATGAACACATCGCAAAGTTATTGCGACGCAAATCGAAGATACTCGTTGCATTTGGATCATGCGCCAACGAAGGTTGTATTCCCGGCCTGGCAAATCTGAGCAGTAAAAAAGAGATTTTTGATACTTACTACGAGACAGTTTCAACGGACAACCCGAACCACATCCGCCCACAATTCGAATACGAGATGCCTGAAGGCGAAATCACCATCCCGCAGTTCTATCCTGTTCTCAAGACCCTCGACCAGGTCGTGGATGTGGATTACTACATGCCGGGTTGCCCGCCTGAGTCGCATCAGATCGCGGCGGTGATTGACTTGGTCGTGCAAGTCTTGCAAGGCAAAGCCGAACTGCCGCCGAAAGGGTCCGTGATCGGCGCCGGCAATTCGACGGTCTGCGACGAATGCAAGCGGACTCGCAACGCCAAGGTGATCAAATCCTTCGAGCGCATCTGGAACGTGCAGATTGACCCGGCGCTATGCCTGCTCGAACAGGGCATCCCGTGCAACGGTCCGGCAACCCGAAGCGGATGCAACGCGCGTTGTCCAGTTGCGGGCGCGCAGTGCATCGGTTGTTATGGTCCCGCCGAAGGCGTGTTGGATTACGGCGCAAGGCTCATTTCGGCCTTTGCTTCTGTGATCGATGCCAAAGAACCGGAAGAGATTGATCACATCCTCGACGGTCTCGTTGACCCGGTCGGTCAATTCTATCGCTTCAATCTGGCTGGGTCGCTTATGAAGGCCGCAGTACCGGCTTGGAAGAAAGAAAAGACTTAATGCGTGATTCATAATCCGTAAAGAGCGCGTTACGTATTACGAACTACGGAATGGAGTTACTATGACACAACGTATAACAATTGACCCAATCACCCGCCTCGAAGGTCACGGCAAGATCGAAATCTTTCTCAACGAAGATGGCGACGTTGCCAACACCTACTTTCAAATCCCCGAACTGCGCGGCTTCGAACGATTCTGCGTTGGTCGGCCTGTTGAAGAAATGCCGCTTCTGACAAACCGCATTTGCGGCGTGTGCCCCGAGGCGCACCACATGGCTGCCGCCAAAGCCGCCGACGCGGTCTATCACGTTGACCCGCCGCGCGCGGCCAAGCTTTTGCGTGAACTTCTTTACAGCGCTCAGCGGCGTAAAGCAATTCGATCAGGCGCGCCCAATGGATGGCGAGTCGCTGGTGAACCGGCCGCCCGCCCAAGGTCGAGAAGAAG
>JAMDBC010000012.1 GCA_023484185.1 Chloroflexota bacterium
GTAATTTGTGATAAACTTTGGCCGTTCATTTATATCCCGTTGGAGGGAATCCATGCCTGCTCGTGAAACTTATGCCATTGAAATTGCCGGATTGAAACGAAACCTGCGCCTGTTCCAGATCAAGCCCGGTCTGCGTATTGCGATTTTGAATATTTTAGGCGACACTGAATTGGTCGAAGCCTGCGCGCGCGAACTCGCCCAAAAGCTCAAAAACGTCAAATACGATGTGCTGGTGACGGCCGAGGCAAAATCCATTCCATTGGCATATGCGTTGTCATCAGAAATGAAGAAACCTTACGTCATTTTGCGAAAATCATATAAAGCATACATGGGCGACGCCCTCACCGCCGAAACGCTTTCCATTACAACCGGTCAGCCGCAGATTTTGGTTCTGGATGAGAAGGACCGTGCGATGTTGAAAGACAAGAAAGTCCTCATCGTGGACGATGTGATCAGCACCGGCTCAACTTTGCAGGGCATGAGAATGGTGATCGAGAAAGCAGACGGGATAGTTGTCAAAGAGGCGGCCATTCTCACCGAAGGCGAACGCTCAAAATGGGAGCAGATTATCTCACTTGGACATTTGCCGTTGTTTACGGATTAAATTTGTAGGGGCACAGCGACGCTGTGCCCCTACAACATCCCAATTAATTTTTGTTTTTTCTCGCGCGTCATCGTTTTGATGGCGCGTTCGCGTTTCAACGCGCTGACTTTGTCCGGCTGAGGCTCAAGATAAACTAATTTTACAGGGCGGCGTGTGTGCGTGTAACGCGCCCCGCGGCCGGCGTTATGCGTTTTGACGCGCCGCTCCGGATCGGTTGTCCAGCCGGTGTAGAGAGTTCCATCAGAACATTCAACGATGTAGCAGTAACAGGACATAATTCTTTATGTCATTGCGAGCCGCGTTCTTAGCAGTGAAGCAATCTCCAGTTAGCAGACAAATCTCATTGAAAAGATTCCACCACTTACGTGGAGATTGCTTCGGGAGGAACACCCTCGCAACAACGTGAGGCTATTTTTTCTTTTTGTTCCGATCAATCACACTGCCTCCAAAAAAGATTTGACGGAACTGGGTCGCAGCATCCGGAAGTTCGATTGCAGCACCGCCTTCCTCCAACCATTCAGCGGCGGTGCGTTCATCGAGCCAGCGTTCGCGCGAGGCAAAGGCTTGATCCAAGCGCTCGGCCACGTTTTTCTCATCGCCATTTTCAATGTCATCACGCAGACCTTTGAGAGATGCCATCAACACATCCAGCGCGTGGACAACGCTGAAGCGACTCGCCAGCACGGCCTCTTTCAAGGAAGCGGGATCATCATAATATGCCAGACCGCCGGTCACGCCCGCAAACGGACGCCCGGCCAATTTACGCGCGTCCATCCAGCCTGAGCCGTCGACCGTCGCATCGAGCAACGCGGCTGCCGTCAACTGCGGAAGCAGGTGCACGCTCGACATCAAACCATCCGATTCTGAAATATCTGTCAGCATGGCTTTGGCGCCCAAAAGTTTTGCCAGATCTACAGCCAATTGCTCCACTTCGAGCGGCGTGCCGGGAGGCGCGTCCACGGCCATGACCGTGTGTTTGAAAAGATCGGGACGCGCGGCGTTGAGTCCGCTTTCAGACGAGGCAAAAGAGTCGGGAGCGAGACTCGGCACAAGTCCGAGATAGAAGCGGCCTTGAGGAATGAATTCGCTGGCCCAGTTCAGCATCCCGCCTTTGACCGGCGCGGTATCCATCACGACCGCATTCGCTTTCAGGTTCGGCCCGATGAGCTTCAATGTCTCGCGCATTTCAGCCAGAGGCAAACAAAGCAGAACAACATCCGCGCCTCGAACAGCCTGAGGCAATTTGCTAACATCGTCCACCACGCCAAGGCTAAGTGCGGCTTTTTCAAGCCCTGTATTTTTGTCATGGCCCACGCGATGGATGGGAGATTTACTTTCCTTGAGAGCAAGCCCGATGGATGCGCCAATTTGTCCAAGCCCAAGGATGGTAATTTGAGTAGTCATGGATCACCTCTTGTAGGATTGTCGGGATTATACTGCCTCTTGATGCGTAGACGATGGTATGTGTATAATCGAACGTATATTCTAACAAATATCTTCTCGCATTAAATTGCGAGAACCGCGGACGCCGACCGCGGTTCTCTCTTGAAAGGAGGAGAAGAGAAATCACCTTACGAAGCCAATCCTATCATCTATACCCAAATGGTACTTGACTGGAAATATACGTTTTCCCTACGATTGTCCGACAGCTTACCAACTTGTAATCGTTTTTGGCCTTTTCAAGGAGATCAAATGGTCACACCAAAGAACACAGTGCAGGTGGAACTCTCAAAGAACGAGAACAGACAAACCACTTTGTCAAATCTGGCGATAGAAACCAAAGGTTTGGGCCGCATTTATAAAATTCGCGGCAGCAAAAAAGAGAAGAACATCCGAAAAGAGTTGGTGGCATTGCAAGATGTCTCTTTGGAAGTGAAGAAGGGCGAGCTTTTTGGATTGCTCGGACCGAACGGCGCTGGCAAAACCACGCTGATCAAAATCCTGACCACGCTTCTCGTCCCGACCTCTGGGCGGGCTACCGTTGCCAGTCACGACGTGGCCCGTGAGCCGCAAAAAGTCCGCCCGCTAATTAACATGGTCTCCGGCGGCGAATCTTCCGGCTACGGCCTGCTGACCGTGCGCGAAAATCTGTGGATGTTCTCACAGTTCTACGGCCTGCCATCCAAGGAAGCCAACGAGCGCATCGAAGGATTGTTGAAGATCGTTGGCTTGCAGGACCGGATGCACACCAAATCGTCCGATCTTTCGACCGGACTGCGCCAAAAGATGAATATCGTGCGCGGATTTCTCACCGACCCGCAGGTGCTCTTCCTTGACGAGCCGACCCTCGGACTCGACGTTGGCGCTTCGCGCGATGCACGTAAATTGATCCGCAGTTGGTTGGATGAAGATAAGACGCGCACTTTATTACTGACCACGCATTACATGGCCGAAGCCGATGAACTTTGCGACCGCGTCGCCATCATCAACCAGGGACGCGTGCTGGCTTGCGACACATCGTCAGCGCTGAAACAACGATTGCAACGCGACGCGCTGTTCGAGATTTCCGTCGGCGCGTTGAACGGTTTAGCAGTATCCGCTTTGGAAGGAATCCCCGGCGTCAGCAAGGTGACCCGAACACAGTCCGGAGAAGTGAACGTGCTGAAATTCATGTTGCAGGAAGATGCCGCGCTGGGTGGGGTCATCAACAAACTGACCGAGTCCAACATCAAGATCGCGCGGCTCGATAAACATGAACCGACTCTCGAGGATGTCTTTGTCAATCTCGTTGGCCGCAGTATGGACGAGGTCGAAAAGGAAGAAACGAATGACGACGCAAAATAATCCATTGGCAAGCCAAGCTTACGAAAAAGCCATCGGTTGGAAGTTATTCATCAAGACTGTGATCGCCCGCGCTTATCCGCGCGTCATCGGTCAACAACGCGAGAAGTCGTGGGTTTTCTTCGATATCTTTCTTCCGATGCTGGCCGTTTCATCTTATGTGTTCGTCTATCGCGCCATCGGTGCGCCGGAGGAATATGTGGGCTTCGTTGTCATGGGCGGAGCGATGACTGCTTTCTGGCTGAACGTCATGTGGAGTATGTCGAGCCAGCTTTATTGGGAAAAGGAACAGGGCAATCTGGCCCTGTATATCATGGCGCCCAACTCGATGATGGCCGTCCTGCTTGGCATGGCTGTGGGCGGAATGCTCGCAACATTTCTGCGGGCCATCGCCATCATTCTGCTAGGCAGTTTGCTCTTCCACGTTCAATATGTGATCGGCGATTTCCTGCAACTGATGGCTATCTTCTTCACGGCAATGACCGCTTTGTATGGAATGGGCATGATGAGCGCTTCGCTTTTCCTGCTTTTAGGCAGGGAAGCGGATCATCTTGCCCAGCTTGCAACCGAGCCGGTCTATCTGGTATCGGGTTTTTATTTCCCGATCAAGTCTTTCAATTTCTGGATCGCGGCGGCCGCTTCGATCATCCCATTGACCCTGGGACTCGACGCCATGCGGCAGTTGGTCTTCCAATCGGGCGCGACGCTTGGCTTTTTGAATGTCGGCCTTGAGTTTGAGATCCTGTCTGGCCTTTGTGTAGCATTTCTATTTGGAGCCAGGGCCTTGCTCGGTTACATGGAACGTCTGGCGATCCGTGAAGGACGCCTGACAGAGAGTCGTCGATGAAGTTTTTACGGATTACGAAATACGTAATTAATGGAGAAAACATGAATCGTTCTGAATCTTTACGATCTTTCATGATGGCAACCTGGCTTGGCTGGCAGATCGAATCCAACTGGACCGATCCGTTCCTGTTCGCGGTCTATTCGATTGTCAAGCCGCTCGCTTCGGCAGGCATCCTGGTCGTGATGTACAGCATCATCACGAAGGGCAATTTTAATACGCCCATCTTCCCTTACATATATTTCGGGAATGCCTTCTATATCTATGTAGGCGCAGTGATGTCGGGAATCTCGTGGGCTGTGATCGACGACCGTGAGCACTACAAGACTCTCAAATATATGTACATCGCGCCCATACGAATCCCGGCTTACTGGCTGGGTCGCGGCGTGGCGCGCTTCGCGACCGGCACGATAGCAGTTGTCATTACCATCGCATTTGGCGTACTCTTCCTGCACGTCCCGCTTAACCTTGCAACCGTGAATTGGCCGCTATTTTTTGTCTCGCTCTTCATCGGAATTGCCATGCTGACCATGATGGGACTAATCCTCGCCAGTATCACCTTGCTGATCGCGCATCACTTCTTCCTGATCGGCGAAGCGGTAGCGGGCGCGCTGTATTTGTTTAGCGGCGCAATCTTCCCGTTGGATGTATTGCCGGTCTGGTTGAGACCCATTGGGTTTGCGATCCCGATTACCTACTGGCTCGAATTGATGCGCCGGTCATTGGCCGGTAATGTAGCGCAGGCCTTTCCCACCTTGGCACAATTCAGCAACCTGCAATTGCTCGGAATCCTGCTCGGTCTCACGCTGGTCTTCGGCGTCGCGTCCACATTCATTTTCCGCTTCTGCGATTACCGCGCTCGTGAACAGGGACTGATCGACTTCGTGACAAACTACTAACCTTATGTCATTGCGAGCGAAGCGAAGCAATCCCCTGTTTTTCGGAAGCATCAAGTCCACTCCGCTCGGAGAAGTATGGGCGGCTGTATCCGAGCATGGATTGGTCACGATTGAATACGGTGTGACACGTTCGCACTTTGAAGCGAATGTCCGCAAGCAAACCAAACGCGAGATCGAATACTTGCCCAAACATGTGGATGCCATCACGCGACAGATCAAGGAATACCTGAATGGCAAGCGCCGCGACTTTGACGTGACTATCGATTGGTCGGTTCTTGCCTCGGACTTTCAGCGGAACGCGCTTCGAGTTATCTTTTCCATCCCCTACGGCCAGACCCTCACTTACGCGGGCGTTGCCGCACAGATCGGACATCCGCTCGCGTTTCGCGCCGTTGGCCGTGCCAACGCCACCAACCCGATGCCGCTGATAATCCCCTGCCACCGCGTCATCGGCACGGATGGCAAACTCCACGGTTACGGCGGCAAAGGCGGAATCAAAACGAAGGCCTGGCTGTTGAAGATGGAAAGTGAAAAATAATTTTGGCCGACTCTAAAAGTCCGCTGGATTTTTTATGATAAACTCGCCCCGTTCTTATCCTCGTTCATCTCCGTTCATCTCTGGTGAAAAATAAGTGAAACCAAAACAGTGGTTCGTTTTTATTCTGCTTGGCGTAATCTGGAGTTCCTCCTTTTTATGGATCAAGATCGCCGTGCAGGAAATTAGCCCGATCACGCTGGTCGCCTTTCGCGTGCTGTTCGGACTTTTATTCAGCGTCATCATCATTCTTATTCAAAGAGTCCAGGTGCCACGCGACTTCAAAACCTGGTTGCCGTTCCTCATCCTCGGCATCAGCAATGTGGCAATACCCTTCTTCCTGATTTCGTGGGGCGAGCAGGCCATTGACTCAGCCGTGGCCGCCATCCTGGATTCGACCGTGCCATTATTTACCATCGTCATCGCGCACTTCCTGCTCCACGACGACAAAATGACCTGGCCGAAAGTAATCGGTCTGATGACTGGCTTCGCAGGTGTGATCGTCCTGATGAGCAAGGATATCGGCGGATCGCCAGGTTCCGTGCTCGGACAAATAGCAGTCGTGCTGGCCTGTCTATTCTACGCGGGCAGTTCGGTGTACGCGCGCAAAAGCACACAGGAAGCCTCCGGCCTCATTCGCGGCGGCGGACCGCTGGTATCGTCCACAGCCGTGATGTGGGTCGCAGCCTTCACCATCGAGCAACCCATCAAAATCCCGCATCTATCCATCACGTGGATCGCGTTACTGTGGCTCGGCATCCTCGGCTCCGGCTTTGCCTTCATCTTGAATTATTATCTGATCCACGAAATCGGCCCAACCCGCACAACGATGGTCACTTACGTTTTTCCTTTGGGAGGCGTAACCCTCGGCGTACTCTTTTTGCATGAACTAATCACATGGCAGTTGATCACAGGCGCGCTTTTGATCATTGCAAGCCTGGCTGTCGCAAACTGGAACCCACAAAAAACAAATGACTGAAAACTTTCGCTCCGGCTTTATCACCATCGTCGGACGCCCCAACGTCGGCAAGTCCACGCTGGTCAACGCCTTGCTCGGGCAAAAGATCGCGGCCGTCTCGCCGCGCCCGCAAACCACGCGCCGCCGCCAGCTCGGCATTTTGACGCGCGAAGATGCCCAACTTATTTTTGTGGACACGCCCGGCATTCACAATCCGCGCCACAAGCTCGGCGGGATTCTCAACGAAGAAGCCGAAGAAGCGATGGAAGGCGTGGACGTGATCATCTTTTTATTTGACGTATCCAGCGCGCCGACCGAAGAGGATGCGCACATCGCAACGCTCCTCAACAAATTCACGCGTCGGACTCCGCTCGTGCTGGCCGCCAACAAAATTGACCTGGTCACGGCTGAGGCTTTGACTGCGCGCCTCGAAGCGTATCAGGCTTTGGTCAGAAAAGAAGCGAAGACCATCCCCATTTCCGCCGGACGCGGCGATGGTCTAACCGATCTGTTGGATCATCTCATCGCCCATCTGCCTGTCCGTCCGCCGGAATATGAAGAGAGTCAGGTAACGGATTTATACGAGAAAGAAATCGCGGCGGACTTGATCCGCGAGGCGGCGCTGTTCAAACTGCGTGACGAAGTTCCGCATGGCATCGCCGTGCGCGTAGATGAGTTCAGCGAACGCGAGAACGGCATGGCTTATATTTCCGCCACGTTGTTTGTCGAGCGTGAATCTCAAAAGGGAATCGTGATCGGCGAGGGTGGACGGATGTTGAAAAAGATCGGCACAAAAGCGCGCGAAGAGATCGAATCCATTGGCGGACGAAAAGTTTTTCTGGAGTTGCGCGTCAAAGTGGAAAAAGACTGGCGCAATAATGAAAATGCTTTGAAGCGGCTTGGATATAAGACGAAATAAAATCTCTAAACGCAAAGACGAGATATGCCAACAGAAAATCTTTAAGAACATAACGCAAAGACGCGAAGTCGCAAAGAATAAAAGGGAGAACTATGGATGAGAATCAACTGAGCCAAATTATTGTGGATGCCGCTATCGAGACTCATCGAACATTGGGCGGACCCGGTTTGCTCGAAAGTGTTTATCGAGAAGCCCTTGCTTTTGAGATTGAAACACGAGGCGTAAGCGTGGAGCAGGAAAAACTTGTGCCAGCGAAATACAAAAGCCACGAGTTGAAAGCGCCCCTGCGATTAGATTTACTTGCCGGAAAATTGGTCATTGTTGAATGCAAAGCAACGATGATTTACAATCCAATTTTCGAATCACAAACCCTGACATACCTTCGATTGACGGGTCTCAAACTTGGGCTGGTCATAAACTTCGGTTAAAGACTCGTTAAGCACGGAATTCACCGTGTTGTCAACGGCTTTTAAAATCTTTGCGTCTTTGCGCCTCCGCGTTAAACCTTTCCTCTACGTTCTTTGCAAGGATTTAAATCCTTCGCCCAACGCTTCATGGGCCACGCCAATCACAATAAAGGCTTGTGGGTCAGCTTCCTGCACGATGGCCTTTAATTGTGCGACCTCAGCGCGCGTGATCACACAATACAAAACCGGACGGTCTTCGCCAGTATATGCGCCTGTGCCCTGCAAAATCGTCACGCCGCGTTCGAGTTCATCCAACACACGCATGGAAACATGATCGGGCTGGGCGGTGATAATCAGCGCCGTGCGGACCGTGCCCGAACCTTCGAGAATTGTTTCAGAGACAATCCCACTCACATACAAAGTGATGATCGCGTATAAAGCCTGCTTCCAACCAAAGACAAATCCCGCCGCAAGAATGACAGATGAATCGACCATCAGATAACTTTGCGTCATCGAGACACTACGATAATGATTCAGGATGCGAGCCAAAATATCTGAACCGCCGCTGGTGGAACGCGCCCGATAGACCAATCCGTATCCCACACCCGCCACAACTGCGCCATAAAGTGAGTTGAGAAAAATATCATCGGTGATGCCGCTGGCAGGAAGCAAATGGAAGCGCGGAATCAAGTCAACGACCAGGGAATAGACAATGACCGAGAACGCACTGCGAAGCGCAAAACGCCTTCCACCGAGGTAACGCCAGCCGATGACGAAGAGCGGCAGGTTTCCGACAAGGACCATGACGCCAATCGGCCAGCCGGTAAAGTGGTTGAGCAGTTGTGCGATTCCACTCACGCCTCCGCTGGCCAGATTTGCCGGGACGAGGAAGAGTCGCAACGCAATCGCTTCGATCACCGAACCGACAAGGATCAAAACATAATCACGAAAAGTGGGCCAGTAATGTTTAAGAGAGTTCATATTTATTAACCACGAAGCCCGCCAAGAGCGCAAAGTTTTTTTCTTTTTCTCTTAGCGTTCTTCGTGTCCTTTGCGGTTCGTTCTTGATTTCTCCGATGCTGTCTCTGATGATAAAAGAAATTTGTCAATCCAGCAAATTTATCCCGGCCAATTTTTCGATCACAGCCACCACCGCTGAATTATCCAACTCGCCCATGCCCATCGCGATCATTTGTTCAAAGAGTTTTGTGTTCTCCGCCGCAGACGAAAGCGGGATGTCGAATTCACGTGCCGTATCCAGCACGATCTTCATATCCTTCAACTGCATGTGCGCCTTGAAACCTGGATTGCAATTGCCCGCAAACAAACGCGGCGGTTTGACATCCAGAGCCCAGCATTGCGCCGCGCCGCCTTTGATCGCGTCCACAACTTTGCGCGGATCAACTCCGGCCTTGCGCGAGAAGATCAACAACTCGCCCATCGCCACCATCTGCGCCGCGACCATAATCTGATTGGCGGCCTTCGCCACTTGTCCCGCGCCCGCATCGCCGACATGCGTGACCGCCTTGCCCATCGCCAGAAAAACCGGCATGGCCTTTTCCAAGGCGGACGCGTCGCCGCCAACCATGATGGTCAGTGTGCCATTCTTCGCACCGATGTCCCCGCCCGAAACGGGCGCGTCCAGCGACAGCACACCTCTGGCTGATAGTTTTTCCGCGATCATGCGTGCCGAGGCCGGTTTTATGGTGGAATTGTCAACGAAGATCAATCCGGGATGTGAGCCTTCGATGATGCCTTTTTTCCCCAACGCCACCAATTCAACATCCGCAGAATCTGGCAGGTTGGTAAAAACCACATCGACCTGCGCGGCCACTACCGCCGGGGATGAAGCGGCTATAGCGCCTTCCGCGACGAGTTCATCCACCGCCGCGCGCGAACGATTATGCACAACGACCGAAAATCCGGCTTTGAGAATATTGCGGGCAATCGACTTACCCATCAATCCGAGACCAATATAACCGACTTTGAGCGAAGTAGTAGACATGAGAGAACCTCCTCTGGAAAAGTTGGAGGGATTATAACCTGCCCCACTTTGCTTGGCAGCAGTGATGCAGAACAAAGAACCAGCCTCCATAACGGAGGCCGGTTCAAGCCTGCACTGCCTGCGCCAGTGCCGCAGGCACAGCTGAGCTCGTCGAAGTGTCGAAGAAAGAAGCGGCTACTTGATCTCGTACACCATATTGACAGTCACCGTGATGGTCAACTGTCCGGCGCTGACTGGCACGGACGCAGCCATAGCGTTACCACCGCCGCCTTTGCCGTACGCATCCGCCATCGGCGTGGGAATGCTGTCGTAAAAGCTGACCGTTTGCAGGTCGCCGAGCGTAACGCCCGAAGCAGAAGCCAACTCTTCGGCCTGGGTGCGGGCATCCTTCACAGCCGCATCGCGCGCCTGCTTGACAGCGGCAGACTTATCGAACACGTCGAACTGGATGCTATTGATGCTGTTGGCACCCGCCTTGACACTGGCGTCCAATAGATCGCCGAGCTTGTCGAGTTTGCGAACCGTGACATAAACGGTGTTATCCACTACATAGGTTGTGCTGGTTTGGTTGCCAGTTAGCTTGTCATACTGCGTGGTTGGATAAATACTAAAATTGGTCGTGCGGATGTCTTTTGGATCAACGCCAGAGTTCTTCAATGCATTAATCACCTGCTGAGTCTGCGTCGTATTGGACGAAACCGCTTCCGTGGCTGTGGGCAGTTCCGTATGCACGCCGATATTGATGTAGGCAATGTCGGGCGTCAACATGACCATGCCAGTGCCATTGACGTTCATCGTGCGCTGAGGCGGTACTGGGTTGGCAACGATCGTAGCCGGGCCGCAGGCACTCAATGCAAGCGCAGCAAGTAAAATAACGGAAACAAACAGAGTCTTGATTCTCATTTTCTCTCCTTTTGAAGTATCGCACATAAGACGCAAGGCGCTTAAAGAAGTTCCTGGCAGACGACTTGTATTTTATCCAATTTACCTGTAAAATCTTTGTACATTTGTTCTATTTCAAAGAGATAATATGCCAATTGATTATCAGCAGATATACAAACGTATTAAAGAAATTGGACAAAGTCCGCA
>JAMDBC010000053.1 GCA_023484185.1 Chloroflexota bacterium
ATCGAAAAATCTCTAGCGTGTAGCCATTTAGATATTGAAGGGATATTTACCCACTTCGCAAATTCGGAATCGCCGGATTTAGTCCACGCCCGATTGCAGTTGGAAAGATTTCAGGATGTTCTGGCAATTTATGAAAAATTGAGCGTGCCACATCCGCCGATTCGCCACGCGGCAAATTCGGGCGCGGTTTTGAATCTGCCTGAAAGTTATTTCGACATGGTGCGTCCGGGCGTGATGTTTTATGGAGTCTATCCAGAGCGCGAGATCAAACGGGCGCTTGATGTTCGGCCAGCGCTGACATGGCGTTCGCAAGTTGCATTCTCAAAAGTCACGCGGCCCGGACGGCCGGTCAGCTATGGGTCGCTGTGGCAGGCCGAAAGTCCCGCGCGAATCGTAACTGTCCCGTGCGGATATGCTGACGGATATTTCCGCCGCATGACCAACCAGGCGCGCGTCATCGTCAATGGGAAAAAATATCCGCAGGTTGGGCGCATTTGCATGGATCAGTTCATGGTCAATCTCGGTGAAGATGATGCGCGGGTTGGCGATGAGATCATTTTATTGGGCGAAGCCGCGTCGGGCGAGAGAATCAAGGTTGAAGATTTGGCCGATTGGACCGGCACGAATGAATATGAAGTGATGACGAATATCAGCGCGCGCGTGCCGCGTGTATTTGTCGAATAAATCTGTGGGGTACAATAGGGCGCACGTTTTCGTCGTGTAATTCCTTTTGAGGTGAAACTTTGAACCGGTATTTTAAAGATTATGCAATTCTCCTGGGACTGGCAGGAGTTGTGATCGCGCTTGATCAATGGACAAAGTGGCTGGTGCGGACGAATATTCCATTTCAACAAGCATGGCTCCCCGATTTTCTTTTATGGTTGATGCCTTACGCGCGTATTGTTCATTGGTCGAATAGTGGCGCGGCCTTTGGATCATTCCAAAATGGCAACGCAGTCTTTACCATTTTGGCGATCATCGTTATTATCGCGATCTTTTATTATTATCCGCGTGTGGAGGCCGGTGACTGGGCGCTGCGCCTCGCCATGGGTTTGCAATTGGGCGGCGCGGCAGGAAACTTGATTGACCGCCTGATGGCTGGTAAAGTCACCGATTTTATTTCGGTGGGAAGCTTTGCTGTTTTCAATGTGGCTGATTCTTCGATCTCAGTCGGTGTGGCTGTTCTGGTGCTCGGCGTATGGATCAGGGAAAGAAACGACAAGAAAAATGTTCCAAGCGGAGAAGCTGAGAAGAGCGAAGAGTGAGCGAGAAGACAGAAACACTGATAAGGGATTACATAACGCTCCTGAGTCTGTCGGGAGTTATGATCGCACTTGATCAATGGACAAAGTGGCTGGTGCGGACAAATATCCCATTTCGGGGTACATGGCTCCCTGCCTCTCTTTCATGGCTCAGCCCATACGCGCGCATTGTTCATTGGTCGAATAGCGGCGCGGCTTTTGGATCGTTTCAAAACAGCAACCCGATTTTTATTGTGCTGTCGTTTGTTGTAATTGGTGTGATCCTTTTTCTTTATTCGCGTGTAGACGATTGGTACCTGCGATTTGCAATGGGACTTTATATGAGCGGTGTGGCGGGCAACTTAATTGACCGCTTGATGAGAGGCACAGTCACCGACTTTATTTCGGTCGGCTCTTTTGACATTTTCAATCTGGCCGATTCTGTGATTTCAATTGCTGTGATTATTGTGATACTTGGCGCTTTGAGCAAAGAAAGAAAAACGGAACCGGAAAATAAAAATGATGGAGAGTCTTTGATTGAGTGATGAAATTTTGACTTTCCGCTTCCAAAATCCGGACGATGAGCGGCTCGACCATTATTTGGTTGATTGCCTGCCTGAGCTTTCGCGTGCCCGACTGCAGAGCCTCATCAAGGACGGCTGTGTTCTGGTCAATGGCACGCCCGCTAAAAAATCCGGACAGATGCTCGGACATGGCGCATTGATCGAAATGCGGATTCCGTCCACCGCGCCGACAGCTTTGATCGGTGAAGATATTCCGCTTGATATTATTTTCGAGAACGCTGATTTGATCGTGGTCAACAAACCGGCAGGCATGGTTGTCCATCCCGCGGCGGGACACAGCACCGGCACACTTGTCCATGCCGTGCTTGGCTACGAGCCTGAAATGGAAGGCATCGGTGGGGAGGAGCGTCCCGGAGTTGTACACCGGTTGGATAAAGACACATCCGGCTTGATCGTGCTGGCGAAAAACGATCAGGCTCATCGCTGGCTGCAAGACCAGTTTCGTTTGCGATCCGTTGAAAAAACGTACCTGGCGTTGGTGGATGGGAAGCCTCCCACGCCGTCGGGTCGAGTCGAGGCCGCGATTGGCCGCGACCCAAGTCATCGCAAAAGGATGGCAATCGTGAACGCGGCCAAAGGCCGCGAGTCGTTCAGCGAATATAAGACGGTCGAATCTTTTCCTGAACATACTTTGCTTGAGTTTCATCCGCTGACCGGACGCACGCATCAGATCCGCTTGCATTGTACGTTTTTGGGATGTCCGATCGTGGGCGATGAAGTGTATGGCCGCAGAAATCCATCTATCAAAATTGGCCGTCATTTTTTGCACGCCTATAGATTGAAAATCACCCTGCCAGACGAGAAAGGGCCGCGCCAGTTCGAAGCACCTCTGCCCAAAGAATTGCAGAACGTGCTTGAGAAATTGCGGTAGGCAGAAGCATAAATTAAAGTGTCTTTTCAATAAAGCGGGGTATGGGGTGTTTTGGGCAGGCGCAGCCTGCCCAAAACACCCCACTTCCCCCTTCATTTTGAAAAGATACAAATTCGACGGAGACTGAAATGGATTTCATTGACCTGCGCTCTGATACTGTCACCAAGCCCACGCCCGAAATGCGCGAGGCCATGGCGAAAGCCGAAGTTGGCGACGATGTGTATGAAGATGATCCCACCGTCAATCGTCTGCAAGAGATAGCGGCGGGAATGCTGGGCAAGGAAGCCGCGTTATTCGTCCCTTCGGGAACGATGGGGAATTTGCTGGCCCTGCTCACACATTGTCAGCGTGGCGAGGAAGTCATTGTGGGCGACCAGTCTCACATCTATTTGAATGAAGTCGGTGGGATGGCTGCTCTGGGCGGGATGCAGCCATGCCCGGTCAAAAATCAAAGCGATGGCACACTCGCGTTGGATGACATCCGCGCTTCGATCCGAACCGAGGATGTGCACCACGCGATCACACGACTCATCTGCCTTGAAAACACGCAGAACATCTGCGGTGGAGTTCCATTGACTGCGGCTTATACCCGAGCTGTGGGCGACCTGGCGCACAGCCACGATCTGCGCCTGCATCTGGATGGCGCGCGGATTTTTAATTCGGCGGTCGCTCAGAAAGTGTCTGTCAAAGATTTGGCGGCTCCGGCAGACTCGGTGATGTTTTGCTTGAGCAAGGGATTGTGTTCGCCGATCGGTTCGATGTTGGTAGGGACAAAGGCTTTCATCAAACGTGCGCGGCATCTGCGCAAGATGTTGGGCGGCGGAATGCGTCAGGTTGGGATTATCGCGGCGGCTGGAATTTATTCGCTGGAAAATATGATCGAGCGGCTGGGCGACGATCACGCCCGAGCGCGGAAATTGGCTGATGGCCTAAAGCAGGTCAAAGGTCTGGTTGTGGATGCGGCCGAAGGTCTATCCACGAATATGGTGTATTTTAATTTGTCGAATGATGTCTCTCTGAATGCTGAACAGATTTCTGTTGAAATGGGGAAGCGTGGCGTGGTGATCGGCCCGGAGAATGAGAAACGCTTCCGTCTGGTGACACACTATTGGATCAATGATGGCGCGGTGGATAAAACGGTTTCAGCGTTCCGTGAAGTGCTTCAATGATTCGCTCGACTCAAAAGTAATGGACTAAAGAAGAGAGACCAGGCGCCAAATGGCCCGGTCTCTTATTTTTTGTTGTTTGATTTTAGCTGTGCCTAGTGGTTTTCATCCGGCTCGATCTGATTTCGCCCGCGCTCCTTGGCAACGTACAGGCGTTGATCGGCCAGATCGATCAACTTCATCACAGCGTCTGCTTCGATGGGAAAAACAGCGATTCCCTGACTCACAGTGGGGACGGGGATTGTTTTTTCACCGTCAGTGCGCGTGGTAAATACCTGCATCGTCTCTTGTATACGTTTGGCGATTCGATAAGCTTGATCGGCATCGGCATGGGGCAGGGAAATTACAAACTCCTCGCCGCCCCAGCGGCCGACTGAATCTGTGCTTTTGATGTGTTGTTTAATAATGGTGCATAGGCTGGTCAGGATCTCATCCCCAGTCAAGTGTCCAAAGGTATCGTTGTATAGTTTAAAATAATCTATATCGAGCATAATGAGGCTAAGAGGTTGTTTGCAGTCGAGTGATTGATCGACCTGTTCCTTTAATAATTTTAGAAAATGCCCGTGATTGTAAACGCCCGTCAGGCTGTCGAGTTTTGTTTGGAGTTCGACTTCTGCATGGTGAGAGGCATTATGCAGAGCCTGGGCGGCGTGCAGAGCCAGGCTGGAAAGCAGCTCCATGTCCGCGCGGTTAAATGCATTCGGTTGATAGGAGCCAATGGAGATGATGCCGTCAATACTGCCGCTGCGCATCGGGACGCCCATCCACGAAAGGCTGGCCTTGTGTTTTCCGATCAGCACAAGGCGCACGCCGGGCAAATCCACTTCCTTGCGCAGGTCCGGCAGGAATAGGCTTTGACCGTTATCAATAACCCAACCGGATAGGGATCCATCCAAATTTGTGCGCTGGTTTTCATAATATTCCCCATCGTCGTAGACTAATTCCAGCCGCATTTCATTGCCTTCGCGAATCCCGACAAAATAGGAATCTGCGGTCACGGCATTTTGAAGTGCAATACTCAAAAGGGAGATCACCTGCTTTTTGTCAAGCGTGGATGCAATCTGGCGGCTGAACTCGGTTATCGTTTCAAGTCTGCGGATATGATTGCGCGAAAGATTTTTTAATTGTCTGATGGTTTCGACGGCAATAATGGCGATGAGCGCAATACCCGCTTGAAAAGTCAATTCGTGAATGGTGTATGCTTTCTGGACGAATACAACCGCAAGCGTGCTGATCAAAATTATGGCATAGGATGGACCGCGTTCAGAAGTGATGGAACTGCTGATCACAGCGAGGATAAGTAAAGCTCCAATATAGATATCCAGTTGTTGAGGAAGTGCGTGGGCGAGCAATCCCACTACCAGCGGGATGGCAAATGCATTTAACCAATTATAGAATATAGCAAAACTTGTTGATGGGATGACAAGAGAGTTATAGATGATAAGATATAGAATACCCAGCACCCCAACCCATAAAAGCATCTGAAATTTGAAATACGTTGCAGGCCAGAGCATGTCGCCGTTAATCATCGCGAATATCAGTATAGCCACGCTTGCAATCGTGGACGGCAACGCGGAAATTTGATGTTCCTGTGGAGTAAACCCCAAATGTGATGGCTTAGTTCTCATCGTTTATCCGGATGCCAGCAAGTCTGATGCCCGGCTCTCCAGGACAGGTTTTTCGAATGTGATCTTTTGCCGGTATGGCGGCGGCTGGTTAGCGCGTCGAAAACGTCCACCATCTCCACTTGTCGCCTGAGAGCCGCGATTTGAGCCGGTTGCATGTCCCCTGAATCAGATTGTGTGGTTATCTGCCTGCCGTGTTTAGACGACCGTCTAAACCACCCGGTCAATTTCTGTGATAACGATGAACTTTGTCCCATGATTAATCGTCCCATAGCATAGCATAATTGGCTGTTTTTTTCCACCTTTTGGACTTCCAAAATTGATTTGTGATTTCTGATATAATCGGCTTTGCAGACGGCTTCTTCAGGGGGCCTGCTCTCTGCGAGACTTTAGATCAGACAGGTATGAGACAAATAAAGATGACTGCCCATTTTACCATTCAGCAAATTGACGAAGTTGCCAAAGCGATTCAAACGCGGACCTCGCGCCGGCCGCGTGTTTCGATTATCCTCGGCTCCGGCCTGAACGAAATGGCTAATACCGTTCAAAACCCAGATGTGATCCCTTTTGGTAACTTGCCTCATTTTCCAGTCTCGACCGTATTCGGGCACGCCGGACGCCTTGTCATTGGCGAGCTCGAAGGTCAGACCGTGTTTGTTATGCAGGGCCGCATCCATTTTTATGAAGGCTATACCATGGCACAGGTTACTTTACCTGTGCGTGTTATGCAGCGTCTTGCTATTGAAACGCTGATTGTCACGAATGCCGCGGGTGGCGTCAATCCCGAATTTCTGCCCGGTGATGTGATGCTAATCACTGATAACCTTAACCTGATGGGCATGACTGGGCATAATCCTTTGATGGGCCCCAATTATGATGAGATCGGCCCGCGCTTCCCAGACATGAGTCAGCCTTACGATCATGCTTTGAACGACTTGGTGCGCGGTGTCGCCAAAAAAGAAAAACTTGTTTTGCGCGAAGGCACATATGCCGGGTTGAGCGGCCCCTCCTTTGAAGGCCCCGCGGATTTGCGCTTTTTGCGTTTGGCCGGCGCGGATTCGGTGGGGATGTCCACCGTTCCCGAAGTGCTGGTTGCCCGTCATGGCGGTATGAGGGTATTGGGTCTTTCGGGCATCAGCAACAAAGCCAATCTCGATGGCTCCACCGTCACCACGCACGAAGAAGTGATCGAAGCGGGAAAAATTATCGCCCCCAAAATGAGTACGCTGATTCGTGGCGTCTTGCGGCAGTTGTAACGCCCTATTATTATGGCGGCAATATATAAATTCCTCAGCGCTTATGAACCGCTGATTTATATTGTGCTGGCGATTGGCGGGCTTTTTGCTTTTCGTTGGCTGTGGCAGGCATGGAATGAATGGCGCAAGGCCGTTTACAGCCTTGAAAAGGAATTCGCATTACGTCGTATGGGTCAATCCATCTTTCTTGTAACGTTGGTGGTCATCCTTTTCTGTGCGGAATTGTTCGCCGCCTCATTTATTGTGCCTAATTTGCCGGCTTCTTATTTTATTCCAACACCCACTCTGGACCTGCTTGCCACACCTACAGGAACGATCTCTGCAGATCTGGCTACCCAGCTTGCTCTGACGCCGCGCCCTTTGGAGACTCTCAGTGATGCCGGCGGATGTATTCCTGACAAGGTGAATATTACGTCTCCAAAAGCCGGATCAGAAATAAAGGGCTTGATTGATATAAAGGGCACTGTCAACATCTTGAATTTCGGCTTTTACAAATACGAAGTTGCCCCGATCAATACAGATACGTGGGCTACCATTACTGCCGGGCGTAAGCTTGTTCGGGATGGCTCGCTCGGCGGATGGGACACAACTGCCCTCACTCCAGGTGACTACCAACTGCGTCTTGTCGTTTCTGATAGCAAAGGGCAATCTTTAGCGCCCTGTGTCATCCCTGTGCGGGTAACCGCGCCTTAATATTTAGGAACCTATGTCTGCTATTCAAATCCGACCTGTTCTTGCCGCCGATCTGCCTCGTTTAATGGGCTTGGATCATTCTGTAACCAGTGAATATGTCTGGCAGTTGGAACTGCGCCGTGACTCTGGTCAATTGACGGCTACGTTCCGTGACGTACGTTTGCCGCGTCCGATTTCATTGGCCTACCCCAAGAATCCGTTTTTGCTGGCCGATGAGCGGACGCGTGCGGCGATGATGTTCGCCGCCGATTCCGGAAATGAACCGGTTGGTTACCTTCGCCTGACGGAGAATCCGGACTCGTCCGCCTGGATAACCGATCTGGTCGTGGCCGCGGAGTGGAGACGCCGCGGGGTGGCGAACGCTCTCCTTGCTGCCGCGCACGAATGGGCTTCCGCGCGCGGACACCGCAGGTTATTCCTTGAAATGCAATCCAAGAATCATCCCGCAATTCGCCTGGCCCAGAAGCATGGCTACGAATTCTGCGGGTATAATGACCATTATTATCAATCGCAAGACGTGGCTCTATTCTTTGCGAGGGCGCTGAAATAACGGGTCACCTGGGAAGGCTGTATGTTTAACGGTTGGGTCGAAAGTTTATTGGCGGGGATCAAGGTTATCAATCAGATCCTGACGGCGGGAATCGCCATTACGGCTTTCTCGTTGTTTTTATATTCCCTGTCTTTTAATTTACGTGACCGCGTAGCCCGTTCGTTTGCGCTCATTCTGCTGTGCGTTGTAGTGGTGTTCACCACAGAAGCTTTGCAGAATAAAACCGTTCCTGAGTGGGGGATTGATGCGCTCTTGCGCCTGCAATGGCTTGGGATCATTTTCCTGCCAGCCGCTTATCTCCATCTTTCAGATGCTGTCCTCGTGACGGCTGGTCGTCCCTCGCGTGGACGCCGCCGGTTCGCGGTGCGATTCGTGTACGTGATCTCGGCTGGATTCCTACTCCTGTTGGCTTTTGGTTATCTTCTTGGTCCGCTCGTCCCGGACGGGAAACCAGCTCCTCATCTTCAACGGACTCTATGGGCCGAGGCTTTTACCGTTTACTACGTGGCCGCCATGATTTGGGCAGGCGTCAATTTTTCGCGTGCCTATTCGCGCATGTTGACGCGTTCGGGCCGCCGCCGCATGTTGTACCTGATGGCCGGTGCAACTGCCCCCGCCTTAGGTTCATATCCTTACCTGCTTTATGGATATTCATTAGCTGCGCAATTTCCACTCTTGTTCTGGATCATCGCGACTGTCATCAATATCCTGGTTGGTGGACTGGTGGTCGTCATGGCTTACGCGGTAGCCTTTTTTGGCGTATCCTGGCCTGACCGCGTGGTGAAGAGCCGCCTCTTCAAGTGGATCATGCGCGGCCCCGTGACTGCATCGCTAGCGCTTGGAGTAATGACCATTGTGCGGCGCGCGGGCGTGCTGGTGGGGGATGAATATTCAGCCTTTGTTCCGCTGACCATGGTGGCGACGGTCTTGCTCTTCGAACATGCCATTACCTTGTTCTTTCCATTATGGGAACGCTACCTCTTCTTTGGCCGGGATCGCGCTGAATTGCAATTCTTTCAGAACGTGGAGGAACGTCTTCTAACCCAGGGCGACTTGCAGCAATTCCTGGAGGCAGTGTTGGCTGCAGTCCGCGATCATTTGCAATCGCCTTCCGCATTCATTGCTGCATTGGATGAGTCGGATTTATCCTTGATCGTCATGGCCGGTAATCGCTCAATGATCGATCAAGGTGGGCTATCCAGCGCGCTTGAACTGTTGGGAAACGGGAATGGCGGCGATCACCACGAATTCGCCTGGGGAAAATTCTGGGTGCTGCCTCTTCATCAACGTAAGCGCGGTGACATGGATCGCGATGAAGTCCCGCCGTTGCTTGGATTATTAGGCGTGGCTCGCCGCACGGAACAAGACATGGAAAGCGAACAGCGTGAGGCGCTCTGGCTCTTGGCGGACCGTGCTGCGCTGGCTTTGGAAGATCGCATATTGCAACAGCGAGTTTTCCGTTCATTGCAGGATATCCAGCCGCAGGTGGATTTGATCCAGCGTATGCGCGCCGCGAGTCGTTATGATTCACGCGCCAGCATGATGACAGAAACTTTGCCGCCCGAATCAGACCTGGCTGATTGGGTGAAGGATGCGCTTACACATTATTGGGGCGGTCCCAAACTGACGAATAGTCCACTCATACGGTTGCGCGTGGTGCAGGAACTTGCTCGTGATCATGATGGTAATACTCCTAATGCTTTGCGTGCACTTCTTCGCATGGCAGTGGATCAAGTGCGGCCGGAGGGTGAACGGCGCTTTACAACCGAATGGATCTTGTACAATATTCTTGAGATGAAATTTATCGAGGGACGTAAAGTGCGCGATGTGGCGGGCAGGCTGGCGATGTCTGAAGCGGATTTATATCGCAAGCAGCGTGTAGCGGTTGAAACAGTTGCAAAATCCATCCTGCAGATGGAATCAGAAACGAGGTAAAGGGAAGGGTAGGTTGTTATGGTTAATCCAAAAAGCGCTTCCGAAAATTCAATGCCCGTCGTGGACGACGGCTGGTGGGATTCGGTCTTGGCGGAGGAGGGGCATTATGCAGCACGCTCAGCTCCTCATTCGCAGGCCCGGCCTGAGGTCCGGGTTGAAGCGAAGGCGGACATCCGGACAGAAGAGCCGCATAAAACTCCGCCAGATTGGGTACAAGTTAAAGAGTTGTATCTGAATGATCAGATCATCAGCTTGAACGTGACCGGAAGCAACCGGGGCGGGTTGCTGGTCGAGGGCGAAGGTTTGTATGGCTTTGTGCCGTTTTCGCATTTGACCGAGATGGCCGGGCAGAGCGATGCACCTGACCGCGAGAAATGTATGGAGGCCTACATTGGCCGCGCTCTCAAGCTTAAAATAATCGAATGTGTGCCCGAGGATGGGCGTATCGTTTTTTCGGAACGCGCCGCGCAGGCTGAGCCTGGAAAACGTGCTGAATTATTTCATTCGCTTCACGCCGGCGAGCGGGTGAAGGGCACCGTGACCAACGTCACGGATTTTGGCGTGTTTGTCGATCTCGGTGGCGTCGAAGGTCTGATTCATATCTCCGAACTTTCCTGGGGACGTGTGGCGCATCCCGGCTGCATCGTGAAGGTTGGTCAGGTCGTCGAAGTGCAAGTGCTCGATCTTTCCCCAGAACGTTGCCGGGTGGCGCTCAGCCTTAAGCGTTTGCTCCCCAACCCGTGGACAAGGATCGGTACAGACCTGGCGGTTGATCAAATAGTGACGGCTATGGTTACCAGTATCCTTTCGTATGGCGCCTTCGCCAGGCTTGACCTTGGCGTGGAGGGATTGATCCATGCCTCTGAGATATCCATCGGCGTGGGGCAGACCGTGAAAGACATTTTGTCCGAGGATCACCAGATAACTTCC
>JAMDBC010000144.1 GCA_023484185.1 Chloroflexota bacterium
AAAGATTCGTCCCACATCACAATGGGAATTTGCGTTTGCACTTTGAGGGCATCGGCAAACCGTCCGGCGCGGCGACCTGCCAGGTTCGGATGGTCTTCTTCATCAAACGATTGACCGATAACAATAAGCTCGACATTATTTTCCACGGCGAGGTTGGCAACCTGCGCCGCGTCGATCAGGCGCGAAACATGCTCGATCACCTTCAACGGGCCGGCAATCGTACCGGTTAGGTCAGAGATGGCGAGTCCAATTCTTTTTTCGCCGTGATCCACTGCAAGGATTCGCATGAACACTCCAAATTAATTGTGGGACGCGGATGAACACCGATAAACCTGAGTCTCTTGAATTTATTTCCGCGTTCTCCACGCAATCCGCGTCCAAATTATCGCACATCAATCCTAAACGGTATCAGCGGCATCCACGGCCACCAGGATGGATTCAAACCAATCTCAGGCAATTTCGTGAGCGGCAATTCTACCAGCAGCGTTTGCGCCGCGGCTTGCGGAGAAAGTCCGCGTGCCAGCAAAACGACCTGCATTGGCTCGATGCGGCGCATCACGACCTGTGCGACTTGCAAATCGAAATGAGACATGCCCGATTGATCGAACACCGCCGCGCCGAGCGGTTGAAAAATCAGCGTGCCGGGCGATGCCACAAAACCATCCGGCACCGAAGCATTTAACGCCGACTCGGCCAATCGTGTCAGGTCGTCCGTCTGCACATATTGCGCGCTGTATTCAACGCGCATCGTCAATTTCAACAACGGGCCGGGTTGTCCAGCGGGCGGATCATAAGTCTCTTCCAGCATCTGTCCCATCTTCAATGTGTTGACCAGTAAAATATCTTTCGCACCGATCTCTGATTGCATTTCCTTTTGCGCCTGCTTTTCCAATGAAGCCAGTAAAGCATCGCGAAGTTTTTTACGGTCAACATCCGTGGCTGCGATGGCGCTTTGATCTGCGCCTCCAGTTGTCGGTTCAAGATTGGTGACCGAAACCGACAGGCCAAGATTGCCTTCAATTCCCTGAATTGAATTCGCCGGTAAATTTCCGGCCTTGCCCGCCCCCACAGCCTGGATTGGTGTTTCAACAAACGAATTCGCTTTCGCCTCCAGATGCGTGTTGCTCATGGTCACAAATCGGACGGCAGGTTGGCCTGTGCTGTACACCACCGTCCCAGCAGGAATTTGTACAACCGACTGGGTCAGGTTATTGAAATGTGCGATGCCTTTGGCTTTGAACTTTGTGATCAAAGTTTCGGAGGCAATCACCGCGGATTGCGAATTCGTTACAGCCACACTGATGTCATGAGCAGGGAGGCTGCCGGTAACAAGGACGGATGGAATTGCGTCGCTGGCTGTGACCGGAATGGTCAGCAATTGTCGTTGTGTGATCGGCGTCAACTTGATCGCGGCGCGCGGGACGAATAAAGCGGCCACCGTTAAAACGGCCAATACACCCAACGCAAAGAATCCCGTCCGCGCGAAGATGTTTGATCGCCAACCCGCTTCCTTGACCTGTGCCTCGGCCTGCATTGCGCGCAGGTTGGGATGTCCGCCAGATTTCGGAGGTCTTAAAGACCTCCGAAATCTTTGAACTGGCCACGGCTCGCGTTGAGCCGAAGCGGTTGAGTCAAAGACCGGAATGTTGAATCCCTGCGCGTCGCGTTTTACATCCGAGCGATGCGTGACGAGTCCCAGATCCGCGCCGAGGTATTGCGCGTGATGCTGAAGCGCGCGCAAATCCACCGGGCGAAGCGTGACCTTTTCGTACTTCGGCCAGACCAGCAAAATGCGCGGAGACTTGGCCCACGACATACGGTCGCGGACAGAGATCAAATCGTCGTGAGATTCAAGCGTAATGATCTGGGTTTTCATTCACACCCATTATAAAAGACCTGACAGATTTTGGTTAATCTGTCGTCCGCTAATTTCCGCCCCCCTTCTTTTTTAGAAGATACCAAACAGAGGTACCTAACTTATGCAAGGTCTATTGCAGCAGAAGGATCACAATGACATTATTACTGTCATCCATCGTAACTGTGATGGCCAGCGCCTTGCTATCCTTCGTAAACAACATGACACCGCCCTGCCCGCCGCCCTGAAAACCGAACGCAGAAGTCCAGCCGAGCGCCTTGAGTTTATCGGTGTAAAAAGTTTGAACGTCCGATTCGGCGATGCCGCCGGCCTTGAAACTATAAGTATTTTGATTGAACTCCTGGCCCGCCGTGGCTTGCGTCATGATCGGAATATCATTCCAGGTGCTGACCGGCGTGCCGGTTGGGTTAAGATAATCCCCAACATTTCCCAGGCCGGGGATGTTGGGAATTCCAGACGGCATGGCAGATGCCACCGCCTGCAAAGTTTCAATCGGCATGGAGGACGCCATCGCCTGAGCCGTGGACGCCAGTCCCTGAGCCTGGTTGATTGGATTCGTGATTAGACCACACGCGAGGGTTGCAATCACTAAAACAGATAGAAGAGCGAATTTGTAAATGTGTGACATATCTTTCTCCTTTTCCCTTACAATCATAAAGCCATTCATGCTTCGCCGGAGAGGGACATATGTACTAGCCTGAGCATTTTCCAACTTTCGGCATAAAATAAAAGCAGAGGCAGCCTCCCCATGACACACATCCCCTGGTTCCACAAAACGACCATCTATCAAATCTATCCGCGCTCGTTCTATGACAGCAACGACGACGGCATTGGCGACCTGCAAGGCATCATTCAAAAATTGGATTACATCAAAGGGTTGGGATTCGAAACGATTTGGATTTCTCCGTTCTTTGCCTCCCCTCAAGCGGACTTCGGCTACGACATCTCAAACTACACTGACGTCGCTCCCGAATACGGAACGATGCAGAATGCCTTGCAATTGATCGAAGAAGTCCATAAGCGCGGCATGAAAATCGTTTTGGATATGGTAATGAACCATACGTCCATAGAACATGCGTGGTTCAAAGAATCTCGGTCATCGCGGATAAATCTCAAAGCGGACTGGTATATCTGGCGCGACAAGCCCAACAACTGGCAAAGTCTAACAGGTGGAAACGGCTGGCATTACGCAAAAGAACGCGGGCAATATTATTGGGCCAGCTTCCTACCGATCCAGCCTGACTTGAATTATCGAAACCCGGAAGTAAAAAAGACGATGTTCGACACCGTCCGCTTTTGGCTGGGCAAAGGCGTGGATGGATTCCGGCTGGATATGTTCAATGTCATTTATAAAGACGCAGAGCTTCGCAATAATCCCTTTTCCTTCAAGCTCATCCCCAGCGAAAGCGATCCGTCCGGTTTTTTCCAGGAAGCGCGTTACATAGTGAACCTGCCCGAGGATTTTGTCTTCGCAAGAGAATTCAGAAATGTGTGCGATGAATTCGGTGAAAAACTATCGCTCGGTGAAGTCAGCGGGAGCAGGGAGATCATCCGCAAGTTTCTAGGCGATGACACAAACAACGGCCTGACCCTCATCTTCGATTTTGGGATGTTGAACTTCAAATTCACGGCAGATTATTTCCGCGCACTCATAACCAATACTGAAGCGCACTTCCCCAATCCATTCATGCCGGTTTACGTCTTCAGCAACCATGATCGTTCCCGAAGCATCAAACGCCTCGGCAGCGACATGCGGAAAGCAAAACTGCTTCATTTACTTCAACTTACCGTGCGCGGAGTGCCGTGTATGTATTACGGCGAAGAGATCGGCATGACCAACCTGCCGTTGGCCTTCAAAACCGCGCTCGACCCAATTCCGCATAAATTCACATTCCTGCCAAGGTTCGTTTTTGATGCCCTGGGATTGATGCTCAACCGCGACGAAGTCCGTACGCCGATGCAGTGGGATAAAACAAAAAACGCAGGATTCTCGTCCGCCGAAAAGACGTGGCTGCCGGTTCATCCGAATTCTGTTGACGTAAATATGGAGAAAGAGAAGAGCGAGGCAGACTCTTTGTTTAGCACAATTCGGGCTTTATTGAAAATCCGAAAAGAACAATCCACGCTTCGTTCAGGTTCGCTGGAACTGATCAACGAATTGCCTGATGATGTGCTTGGCTATACGAGAAAATCAGGCGCGGATGAATTGGTTATGCTATTAAATTTTGGAACAAAAGAAAATGAATTTGAGTTCAAACAAGGAAATTGTGTTTTCAGGTTGTCAGAAAAAGATGAACTGAAAGACAGCAGAGCACGATTATCTGGTTATGGCGGAATGATTTTGAAAATATCCAAATAAAAAGGGGCGGACATAAAGCCCGCCCCTACGAAATCTACCTCAACTTCTCTTCGACTGCCTTTGCGACTTTGCCCAGCGCGTCTTTGACTTGCGTCCCATCGGGCAGACTGCCCTGCGCCATGTTCGAACGCCTGCCGCCTTTGCCGCCGATGCCAGTGATGAGATCGCTTGCTTTGAGTCCACGTTTGACAAGGCCTTCGGTCACGACCACCACGACAGCGGACCCCGTTACCAGGACTGCCGCTCCTGCCTTGGGGTATTTCGCGGTTCTCCACAGGATTGCCGGTTTATTTCATCAAGGATGCACTGCTTGCAGGGGATGTTCCTCAACATGATGAAGCGTAAGATCGATTCGAAGAAAATCCCACCCGCCGTACAGTTCATAATAAGCGCGTGGTAAAATCGCAGGTTGCCAAGCAAACAGAAGCGCAAATCCCCACCTTTAAACCGCATGCCAGCGACGAAAAAGCCGTTGTCTGAATAAATTGGGTTCGTATAAATCATCCACTTGCCTTATACCTTGGGATTGGGACGCAGATGTTCGGAGAAGCGCCAGAAAAAAAGAAACCAAATCAGAGCTTTCAGCGTTTTTCGCGCCTCGGTTTCCAAATTGAAGGGCCTCAAGCATCACTATATAATAACCCCATGCAGACTGCTATTCATCTGTGACGCTGGCGAATCAAGTTCAGATCTTTTTGGAGCAGCAACAATGATAAAACTAAGCTATAGTACTTTTGGTTTAACTAACTTGAGCTTCCTAGACTCAATCGATGTTGTGGATAGAGCAGGGTATCCGGGGATTGAACTTTCTTTTCACCGGGATCAATTCAATCCGTTTGAAATTACCGATGAATACATCGCCGCCATTAAAAAACGATTTGAGGCCATTGGGGTAAAGCCTGCCTGTGTGGCAACCGCTTCGCATTTTTTCACGCCATCCAGGCCGCACGAACCGTCCTTGATGAGTCCCGATTTGGCTGGCAGAAAACGCCGTATCGACCTGGTCAGGCGGGGAATTGACATCGCCCGCAAGCTGGGTGTTCCACTGGTCACATTTGGAAGCGGTTTCATCCGGGATGAACACGTTATGAATCCTTCGGTCAATCCACGCGAATTGCTGGTGGATAGCATCCATCAGTGTTTGCGCTCGCTCAGGGATGATGACGACATTACCCTGTTGATCGAACCGGAACCGGGCATGTTCATTGAAACGGTGGAACAAGGCTTGAGCCTTATTAATGAAGTCAACTCGCCTAAATTCAAATTACATTTGGATATATGCCACATGTATTGTTCGGAGCCTGATTACGTCTCCGCCCTGACACAAGCCGCCCCCCACACGCGCTATTTGCATGTTTCCGATGCACGAGAGGGATACAACCTGAAAATTGTGAAGATGGCTGAGAATCTGACTCTCGATTTGGATTTCGCCAGTTACCTGATTTATTTCCCCGAATACGCGGATTATTTGCTGGTGGACAGAAATCACCCGATCTATTTTTACGATGAAAAACCCGCCAAAGAGCAGGAGAAACGCATTGAAACAATCCTGAACGCGGTAAACATTGCGCAATCGCCAACCTACGTGAACTATAACAGTTTGCATGCGGGTTCCACGCCCTTTGACGATGAGATTTTCACTTACCTGATTTCCGTTCCGGGGCTGAGTTATGATGTGCTGGAAAGAGCAAGACCCATCCTTATTTATTTACGAAGCAAAAAGAGCGCGGACGGCAAATTGCTTGTGGATAAGATGGTTGCCAATACCCTGACGGGCGTTGTCCACTTCCATGAAATTCCGGGCGAGGGAACGCTCGATTTTGCCGCCCATTTCAAGGCATTGACCGACAATGGCTTTTCCGGATATGCGTCTGTTGAGTTGTATCACCATGTTCAGTCATGGGAAAAGGCGCTGAACGACAGTTACAGTCATTTGTCGCAATATGTATAGGCAGACTTACGGAACAATAAATTTGTTTTGATAGACTCGGCTCGATGGATGATCCACGTGCGAGCCGGTAATTCATCTATTCAGATACAGGAGAGAGTTATGGTAGATGTTGAACAACTAGGCTGGGAAGCCAGTACAGTCGGGGAACTTGATCACAGATTACTAAAAGCGCCTCATGTCAAGCTGCGCTCGTTTACAGAGGGGACCAAGGGTGATGTGGTTTATGCCGTTGACTTGCGCATTAACCAGCCAAATATAAGTTTTCTATCCTCAACAGAGATGCATTCCTTTGAACATTTTTTGCTGGCAGGGTTTCAAAAATACATGCCGGGAAATTTCATCTCCATAGGGCTGATGGGATGCCAGACGGGTTTTTACCTTGTCTTGTTCAATGAAGGCCGCGCAGAAATAATTTGCAGCACGTACGAAAACATCCTGGCCGATATTTTGAAAGCCAGCAAGGTGCCTTATGTCAGCATCGAACAATGCGGCAATTTCAAGAACCATAGCCTGGAACTTGCCCAAAATCTTGCCAGGAGGGTGCTGGACGCAAAATCCAACTGGCGGCAAGTTGTATGACAGACAAAGAATACAAGCGGTGTGTCACTTATCAACACACAATTGAATACGAGGTTGTAAACGCTCCCGACCTTTTCCACCCGCAGAACCCGGCCTTGCTATCTGTGGGGAGAATTGAAAATGCCCGCAGGTTTGTTGTAGTGGACGGCAATGTCGAAAGGAATTACTCCGCCGAAATACGGAACTATTTTTCGCATCACCGGGTTGAGGCAAAAATTATCACTTTCCCTGGCGGCGAGGAAAATAAAACCGTGGAAAATTATCTTTCCATCGTGCGGGAGTTGGATTCTTTTCCCATCCATCGCAGAGACGAGCCGATTATCGCGATTGGCGGGGGTGTTTTAACCGATGTGGTTGGCTTTGTTGCCAGCAGTTACCGCCGCGGCGTGCCGCATATCAAAGTGCCGACAACCCTGATGGGATATGTTGACGCTTCGATAGGCATTAAGACCGGCGTCAATTTCAACGGCAACAAGAATCGGCTTGGAGTGTTCACTCCCCCGCAAAAAGTTTTATTGGATAAATCCTTCCTGAAAACCCTTCCAAAACGCCATATCCTAAATGGGGTCTGCGAAATCATAAAATTGGCCGTCATCAAAGACGCTGAATTGTTTCGCCTGTTGGAATTATATGGAGCGCAAAGCGTTGACGCCCAATTCCAGAATGAGGATGGCAATACGATTCTTGACCGCGCAATTTGCGGGATGCTGGAGGAATTACAGCCGAATTTGTTCGAAGAAGACCTGGCGCGCAAGGTGGATTTTGGACATACGTTCAGTTACGGGCTGGAGACCCGTCACGAAGCCCATTTATTCCACGGTGAGGCGGTTTTGCTCGATATTGCCATTTCCGCGCTAATTGCCAGGAGGCGGAACTTGTTATTGAACGAGGAGACCGGCAGGATATTCCACCTGATCACCAGGCTGGGTATGATACTGGACACGACCATTCTCGATCCCCGCCTGCTCTGGCAGTCATTGGAAGAGCGCACGTATCACCGTAATGGACTGCAGAGAATACCATTGCCGCACGGCATAGGAAGATGTGTTTTTGTGAACGATGTAAATGCGGACGAAATCGAATCCGCTGTCAAATTATTGGAAGATTGGAGCACTGTAAAAAATGGAACAATTTAAGAACGCCGACAACAAAGAAATAGACAAGTTCGACGGGGTATCCCAAATCTGGTGGGATCCCAAAGGAGAAATGGGAACTCTCCATACCATCAACCCTCTGCGTACAAACTTCATCATGGAACCTCTCACTGTACGCAATCCCAAAATAATGGATGTGGGTTGCGGAGGCGGCATCTTATCAGAGGCGCTTGCCAAAACCGGCGCGCAGGTGATGGGTATTGATCTATCCGGGGAATCCATTAAGGTTGCAAGGCAACACGCCCAAAAACAGGAATTGGATATAGACTACCGATACGAAAGCGTTGAAGAGATTGCCCAAAAACATGCGGGCAGTTTCGACGCGGTGACGTGCATGGAAATGCTGGAGCATGTGCCGGAGCCGGACAAAATTGTGGCGGCTTGCGCGCAGGCTCTGAAATCGGGCGGGCACGCTTTTTTCTCATCCATTAACCGCACCCCGAAGGCCTTTCTGTTTGCCATCATCGGCGGTGAATATATTTTGCGGTTGTTGCCAAAAGGCAGCCATACCTATGAAAAATTAATTCGCCCTCAGGAGTTGAAAAACTGGGCGAAGGAAAACGGGTTGGAGTTTGTAAGACTTTCCAGCCTGATGTACAACCCTTTCGCCCGCAACTTCAAAGTCGCCGCAGGCAAAGAAGACGTAAACTATATGGCGCATTTCATTAAGAAATAATTCCTGCATAGAGCATGACGCATGAAACGATTTTTTGCACTCTCAAGAACGACACACGGCATTTTGGATATAGCCACTCCCGGCTTTTGCGCCTTGTTATGGTTGGGCAATTTCCCCCATTGGCAAACCATTCTCCTATCGGTATTTACAGCCTTCGCCGCTTATACAGCGACATACGCCCTCAATGACCTGGTTGGCATCACAGTGGACAGGGAAAAATTTGCTGGCGGCATCAACTCTGGTTATTCTGTCGAAGCGTCTGACATGCGCTATCCATTGGCACAGAATGTGCTTAACTACCAAAGCGGTTTGCTTTGGTTTGCCGCCTGGTTTACATTGGCGCTCATCAGTTCCTACCTGCTCAACCCGGTTATCGTCATCATCCTAATCGCCGCCGCTATTTTGGAAGTTGTCTATTGTCTCATGCTCAAAGTCACCTACTGGCGAACTTTTGTAAGCGGGCTTGTCAAGTCAAGCGGACCCCTTGCCGCCGTTTTTGCTGTAGACCCCAACCCTTCGCCATACCTCCTGTTGCTGATATTTGCCTGGGTATTCTTTTGGGAAATTGGAGGGCAAAACGTGCCCGCAGACTGGAACGACACCGTCGAAGACAAGCGTGTTAATGCAAAAACAATCCCCATTCAATTTGGCACAAAAAAGGCGGGGCTGATCGTCATCATTTTGCTGGGGCTTACTGTGCTGATCAGCATGTTCCTGCCGCTGATTTCTCCCGTGAATTTGGGCCTGCCCTACCTGCTTGCAAGCGCCGCCATCGGATATTTTCTACTCCTAAAGCCGGGTTTTCAACTGTACCAACTCCAGGAAGGACGACTGGCTGGCAGGTTGTTCGATAGCGCCAGTTATTACCCACTGGCACAACTCGCGATAATTTCCATCTTTATCCTTTTCAAGTAAAATCTTCCACGCATGCCAAACGCTGCTATTTTAACGTCAATAATAGATAAGGATTTTCTTCCTGAAAAACACGTTTTGAAGGATCCAAAACAGGCTAAAATAGCCAGCTCCAATCCGGGATCGGGGGATATAAACAACTTATTTGCTTATCCATTATTCACGTTATTTTATGATGTGGCGAGGAAATTTTTTGAATTAGCGGAATAATAACAGGAGCAGACTTTGGATTTGCCCCTGTATTTTTTACTTCAACCCCTCATCGACAATCTTCGTGAGTTTACCTAGCGCATTTTTCCCCTGACCTTCGGGCAGACTGCCCTGCGCTATGTTCGAACGCCCGCCGCCTTTGCCGCCGATGCCAGTGATGAGATCGCTTGCTTTGAGTCCACGTTTGACAAGGTCTTCGGTCACGACCGCCACGACAGCGGACCCCGTTACGAGGACTGCCGCTCCCGCCTTGGGATATTTCTCACGGAACTTGTCGGCTAACGAACGAAGCGTATCCGTATCGGAGTTGGGAATTTCCACCGCCAACAGATTGACATCCTTGACTGTTTGAATGTTTGAAAGTTGCAGGTCGAAAGTTGACAGCGCGGACTGCGTGCGAAGATTGGCCAGCTCTTTCTTCAACTCACTAACTTCGTCTTGCAACGCTTCCACTTTCGCGGGGACTTCTTCCACAGAAGATTTCAATGCGCCTGCGGTTTGTTTGAGAGTCCTGAAACGCTTTTTGACAAGCTCATACGCACCGCAGCCTGTGACAGCCTCGATGCGGCGAATGCCCGCCGCCGCCGAGCCTTCGCTGACGATGATAAACGCGCCGATATCGGAGGTGCGGTCAAGGTGTGTGCCGCCGCACAACTCGTAGGAATACTTGGAGTCAGGCAGTTTGCTGCCTGTTTTATCGGACAGCAAGCTGTCCGACTCCAAAATACTGATTGTGCGGACAATCTCGCCGTATTTCTCACCGAACAAAGCCATCGCACCTTCTTTCTTGGCTTCATCGAGGGGCTTGGTCTCTTTGTACACGGGCATATCTTCTGCAATGGCTTCATTGACCATTTTCTCGACGCGTTCGATTTGTTCCGGCGTCATGGCGTCGGGTTGGGTGAAGTCGAAGCGCAGATGTGTGGGCGCAACCAGTGAACCCGCCTGGCGGGCATGGTCACCAAGGACTTCATGCAACGCCTTATGGAGCAAATGGGTGGCGGTGT
>JAMDBC010000104.1:0-6986 GCA_023484185.1 Chloroflexota bacterium
CGCGCATTTGCTTGGCAAGGAAGGTGATGGCTTTAAGATCGCCATGACCGTTTTGGATGTCGGTCGCATCGGCATTGTAGACGAGTAACCGCGCTGCTTCAATGCGCGTCTTCATATCCGCGATCTTGAAGCCTGTGCCTTGAAACTCGCCGATCTTCTGGCCGAAGGCTTCCCGCTCACGCGCATAAGAAACGCTGGCCTCATAAGCAGCTTCAGCGATGCCCAGTGCCTGAGTCCCAATGCCGATGCGACCGACATCCAAAACGGTCATGGCGATCTTAAAGCCATCACCTTCCTTGCCAAGCAAATGCGCGGCGGGCACGCGGCAATTCTCGAAGATCAGTTCGCTGGTGGCCGAAGCGCGGATGCCCAGCTTGGGTTCTTTCTTGCCGCGAATGAATCCCGACAAATTTTTTGCGTCCACCAAAAAGGCGCTGATGCCCTTTTGTTTTTTCGCAGGGTCGGTGACCATGAAGACCACGAAGTAATCAGCAACCGGGCCGGACGTGACCCATGACTTGCGTCCGTTGAGAACATAGGAATCGCCGTCGCGCGTGGCGCGGCTTTTCATTGTACCCGCGTCCGAGCCGGACATTGGTTCGGTCAGCGAATAAGCGCCTATCGCGGCGCCTGACGCGACCGGTTTCAGGAATTTCTGTTTTTGTTCCTCAGTGCCGAAGGTCATAATGCCGTGGCAGTACAGCGAATTGTTGACCGACATGATCACGCTGTGCGCCGCGTCGGCTTTGGCGATCTCTTCCATGGCGAGCACGTAAGCCATGGTGTCCATGCCTGCGCCGCCGTATTGCTCCGGGACCTCGATGCCCATAAATCCCATCCCGCCCATTTTCTTGATCGTCTCGTAAGGGAATTCCCCGCTTTCATCGAATTGCGCTGCGATCGGCGCGATTTCCTTTTGTGCAAAATCATGAGCTGCATCGCGGATCATTTTATGTTCATCGCTGAGAGGGAATAAAACATCGCTCATGTGAGCCTCCGTGTGAAAGTATGGCGTGATTATACCGCCTGCATGTTACTTGTATTGACCGCAGAGCGCTGACCACTCATCTATGCTTAATGTCTCGGCCCGCCTTTGCGGATCAATCCTGCCGCGCTTGAGCAGGGCTTCGGCGTCTGCCGGTTGGATGTGTAACCCGGCTGACAAAGAGTTGCGAAGCATTTTTCGCTTTTGGCTGAACCCGGCTTTGATGAGCTTAAAGAAAGTTGGCAGAAGCGGGGAAGGGATCAAAGGCTCGGGACGAATCTCGATCTTGACGACTGCTGAATCGACCTTGGGCGCAGGGAAGAATGCGTTTGCTGGAATCTGTGCGGCGATGAAAGGCCGTCCGTAGACTTGCACGCTCAACGCCAGCAGACTCATGTCGGGCGGCATTGAGCAAATGCGCTCCGCAACTTCTTTTTGGATGGTCAGCACGATGCGACGCGGCTTTGGGTCAGATTCCAGCAGGTGACGGATGATGGCGGATGTGATGTTGTATGGAATATTGGCGGCCACGATGTAATCTGCTGGAAGGCCGAGGTCTTTCGGAGAAAAGTCCAGGATGTCGCCGTGGATTAAACGAACGTTGGCATAAGGTTTGAGAACGCCGCGTAAAACGGGAAGCAGTTTCTCGTCCAGTTCGACCGCCGCTACTTCGCGCGCCAAAGCCGCCAGGTGCCGCGTCAAACTGCCGAGGCCGGGTCCAATCTCCAGAACCGTATCCGCATTTTCAATCCCGGCCGCGACGGCGATATTTTCCAACGCCAGCGGATCTTCCAAAAAATTTTGGCCGAGACGTTTATCGGCGTGCAGGCCGTATTGTTTGAGAAGCGCCGCGGCGTTGAGAGGGGGAATATTTTTCATTGCAGCACGTACATAATATTCGACGGCACAGGTGCCAGAAAATAAACGGTCACGTACCTTCCCCATTGGCCGCCCTCTTGCGCATATTGAGCATCGGTATAACCCAGATCGATCCACAGCTTGCCGGGGATGCCGCCGCCAATGTCCTCAACTGTGGCATATCCATAGCCGGGGATAAATAAGGCCTGGCCTCGCATGTTGGCATACCAGTTGTAGATAAAAGCCACCACGCCTTTTTGTACAGGTTTGCCGCTGGCAGTGCCGGGGTAACAACGGTCCGCCGCCGAGTGGCATGGCGAGTAGGCCGTGGCGAACAATTGTACGGCGCGCCAATATTGGATTTGCACGCCGTCCACCGTCGTGGTGTGGACAACTGGCTTTGTGCCGTATCCGACCACGCGGTCTTTCGGCGGGCGCACGACGGTTTCTGATTCGGTTTGCCTCGAAACCTCCACACCGTCTTGATATCGAATACGCACACGGCTAACTGATAAACCAGGTTGCCCGGGTTGTAGGGTTTCCTGATGATCGAGTTCAACATCAGGCGAGGATTGGAAATCACTTTTAAACGGGATGGACTTTTGCGCCAGCACCAGCGACTCGCTGATTCGGATCACGCGTATCTGCCCATCTTGCGGTAGCGCTTCATTCTCGGATGGTTGGCTGGAGTCTAGTCCAAGTAGCGGAATCCCAGCTTCGGCCAGTGCGCCGCCGACTGTCCCAGCTGAGGAGCGGATGTGAATCTGTTTGCCGTCCACGCTGACGGTTAATTCGCGCGACGGTGTGTAGATCACGGTCATCGCGTTCGTGATGGGTGTGTCTGCTGGCGGATTGAGTTGATCTGCCGCATAAATCTGCGCGCCCGTTTGAGCGATAGCTTCGCCGACGGTTTGTGCTGTAGTTTGCATCGTCGTGCCGTTGACTGTGATCGTGACTGCGCGCCGAATTTGAAGCACGGTCGTTTTCGCCTGAGCAATCGGCTGGTCGAGGGGGACAGGGTTGCCGTTAAACAAAACGTGGTCAGCGGGGCCGAGCACGATGCCAGCCTGGACGATGAGTTTGCCCGGCACGCGTTCATTTGTGGTCAGCGTGTGGATTTGGCTGCCGTCGATGATGGTAATAGTGGATAGTGTTTGCGGCTGACAAGCAAGCAAAAACAAAAGAATTACTGGAGCCAGCCAGCGGAGAATTTTCATGCAGTAATTATAACGTGCAGCGGTTATTTGCCCCGCTCAAGTGCGTATCGAATCAAATTTTGTGTTTCTTTTATTTCATCTGGTTTAGCTTTTCCCTGCGGATTTTGCCGTCCAATCCAAGCGCGTTCGATCAGTGGAATCCAGCGAACATCCAATGATTCTTTTGCCCAATTCGCGGCGGCCTGTTTGGAAACGATATCGCCGTATTGAAGCGTATAAAGTACGCGGCAAATTGTCAGCACGATATACGATTGATATCCGTGGTTCTTGATCTGGCTTGGGTCATCGATGAAGCCTGCCAGCCAATCATATAAGACGGACCTCATGGCGTGACGCAAATCCTCCAGTGAGACCGGATCGATCAATGTGCGTGGGTTGGGGCCCACGAGCGTGATGCCACGATCACGCAGAATGAAACGTTGAACAACCCAGTCCATGTCATGCTGCACCTGGTGAAGCTTTTCGCCACGGCCGCGGTCCAGATGCGGGTGGATATTGTTTTTCGGGTTGTATCTTTGCACAGCATCTCGCGGGATGTAAACAACTTCAAGCTGTGTAGCACACCACGAATCGAGCGTGGAAATTTTTGAGTGCATAGTTTCGAGCTTGGAAAAGACATCGCTTGAAATTTTGTCGCGCGTCACTATCAGCACATCGACGTCGCTGTTTTCATCGAAGCCGCCGTTGGCGAGCGAGCCGAACAAATAAATGCCGACAAATTGTTCTTTGAGTAATCGCGGAACATTGTTCAACAATGCCTCAAGCACAAGATTTACTTCAGGGAAGGGCGTAAAAGATTGACTCATGATTATTCGATCTTCCTGTTTTTGACAGCCCACAGATCAGTAGCGAATCGTTCAATGAAATACCGGCGGGTCTGTCCTATGGAATTAAAAAGAAAACCGAGGGCAAACCCTCAGCTGTTGCCCCGCCAGACTCTTGCTGGTGGGGTGCGCACAGGCGACTTAATGTCGCCCGTGCTTGAATCAAATCAGCGGTAAGTGCCCTGAAGAATTGGCTGGCTACAGGCTGATAATCATTTGTGACGCTCCTATTAATTACGACGAGCAGATTATATCACTTGCGGAATAACAGGCTGTCTGCGCTGCCACATATTGAGACAAGATTATTTCGAGATTTTGGAAGACTCAAAATATTGGACTGCCTGGATGAAGTAAAATATGGCTTAACGAGGTGATGTATGCGAAAGCCAGCTTTGATCATTATGCTCGGATTATCCATGTTGGCCTGTTCGGTCTCAGATATTACCAGGTTGATCCCAGGAATGCCCATTTCGCCCCTGCCAACTGCATTTCCGATTGAGACGGTATACGTCACCTCCACCAGCACGCCAAGCATCATGCCCACCCAGCCAACGCCGACCTTTACTCCCACGCCAACCTTGATTTACTTAGGGTCCATGGGTTCTCCATCGGATACTCCAATTCCAACCGGCACGCTTTGGACGGTGGGGCAAGCAGTCAGTTCGCCTAATTCCGTTACACCTAATTCCAATACGCCTGAGGCGAGCGGTTTTTCCAGTTACTCGATGAGCGGAAATATCCTGCATTGGGGCGCCTGCCCGCTGAATAAAATTCAGGTCGTTGCCAGACCGTCTGATGTTACCCATACCCATTTTGTTTTGCTGTTCCTTCGTTTACAGGACAGAGAATCCCCTTTCGAGGCCACCCACTGGGGATCCGGCGCGATAATGGATAATGACGGCAAAGGAACCTTTACGTATACACTGACTGCGGAAAACCTTCCGGGTTATCGCGAATTTACGCTGGCATGGGTACAATATCAATTTGTGGCGACTGACAAAAAACTAAACGTGATTGGCCGCACCCAGGTTGTGCTGAATAGTATTGCTTATTCCCCGTGTCAATAATATGGATTTTGCGCCGGAGCTTCTTCAATTTTTGCGGAAGGCTAATTACACCGCTGTGTTGACCGGCGCCGGAGTCTCACAAGAGAGCGGGCTCCGCACCTTTCGCGACGCGCAGACCGGTTTGTGGGCACGGCATAGGCCTGAAGATCTGGCTTCGCCCGAAGCTTTCGCCCGCGACCCGAAGCTCGTCTGGGATTGGTATGCCTGGCGTCGTGAAACCATCAAGGAGGTGCGCCCCAATCCCGGACATTATGCTTTGGTTGAGATGGCGCGGCGCATTTCTCAATTTACCCTCATAACTCAAAATGTTGACGGCTTGCATGTTATGGCGGGCAGTCCGCAAGTGATCGAATTGCATGGGAATATTCAGCAGGTGCGATGTTCGGAGTGTGAACAATTCGTCGAAGAGTGGAATGATGATGGGATGGATGTTCCACGTTGTGCGGCTTGTGGCGGATTGCTCCGTCCACATGTGGTTTGGTTCGGTGAAGCCTTGCCGCGTGTCGAATTGGAATTGGCTGTCGAAGCCGCGCGGACCTGTGACATATTCTTCTCGATTGGCACATCCGGAGTCGTCCAGCCGGCCGCGACGCTGGCGTATGCCGCGCACAATCGCGGCGCAGTTGTGGTCGAGATCAACGCCGAGCCAACGCCGCTCACGCCGAAAGCCGATTATTTCCTTCAAGGCAAGTCTGGTGAGATTCTGCCGGAACTTGTGAAAGCAGTCTGGGGATAAAGATGGCGGGCTAAGCTATATATCTTCACGTCTTTGCGAGGGTGTTTTTTTTCCGAAGCAATCTCCCAATTTGCGGTGGGGATTGCTTCGCTGCGAAGAACAGCAGCTCGCAATGACGTGATATTTTTTATGGATTACTTCAATACGATTCCCGAACGCGGCGGAATGGTCACGCGCAGGATGCCATCTTCTTTTTGGATCTCGGCCTGCCCGAAGAGAATCCGCTTCCTGCCCCGGCCCAGATCGGCCGCGGCGACTTCAAACCAGCGCGCCTCTTCGGCTGCATTCAGCGCAATGATGAGCGTTTCGCCCTCTGATGAGCGCTTGAAAGCGTAAACGCCCTCGGCGGAGTGTAGTCGTTGATATTTTCCCCAACGCAGCACATCATGAGTCTTGCGAAGAACGATCAACTCTTTGACGAAATCACGCAGCTCATGATTCCATTTTGACTCGTCCCACGGGAAAGACTTGCGACATTCCGGGTCGTGACGTCCGTCGAGGCCGATCTCGTCGCCGTAGAAAATGCATGGTGCGCCGGGATAGGTGAAGAGAAACGTCAGGGCCAGTTTAAGGCTGTTGAGGTCGCCGCCGGCACAGGTCAGGAAGCGAGGCGTGTCGTGGCTGTCGAGCAGGTTCAACTGAACGCGCGTCACGTCTGGGTGATACATCTCCAGAATCGAGTCGATCCGATCCGCGAACTGGTGAACGTCGATCGGGTGGACGTTATCTTTGAATCCGCCCGCTTCGTGCGCGGCGTGGATGTCGAGATGCTCGCCTGTGAAGAAACTCAGGCAGGCGCTGGTAACGAGATAATTCATGACGGCGTCGAACTGATCGCCTTGAAGCCAGCGATAGCCGTCCTGCCAGATTTCGCCGACAATATAGGCATCCGGATTGATGGCACGCACGCGGCGTCGAAATTCCTGCCAGAAAGAATCATCGTCAATTTCGCCGGGTACATCCAACCGCCAGCCATCGATACCGAACTTAATCCAATGTTCGGCGATGCCGAAAATAAATTCGCGCACGGCAGGCAAATTGGTGTTGAACTTGGGCAGGGCGGGCAGGTTCCACCAGGCTTTGTAGCCGATGGCGCTGAGACTATCCTCGCCATGCTTCAATGCCTTGATCTCTTCCGCACCCGGATACGCGCCCCAGTGGCGTTTGCCATTTAAACGATCAGGGTCAAAATGGAACCAATCCTTGTAGGGTGAAGCCGCGCCGGTTTCGAGTACGTGATGGAATTGCCAAATGCCGCGGCTGGCGTGGTTGAAGACGCCATCCAGCACCACGCGCATA
>JAMDBC010000104.1:6996-10151 GCA_023484185.1 Chloroflexota bacterium
TATTTAGCAGTTCCTCCAGAGCTTCGTTGCCGCCCAGAATGGGATCAACGTTATAGTAATCATAGGTGTGATAGCGATGATTTGACGCCGATGCAAATACCGGCGTAAAGTAGATTGCGTTAATCCCAAGGTCTTTGAGATAGTCAAGATGTTCGGTGACGCCGCGCAGGTTACCGCCTTTGAATCCGTAATGGGTCGGGGCAGAGTCCCATGGCTCGAAAGGCAGTCCGTTCGTTTGGACATGCTCCGATTTGGCGAAACGATCAGGAAAGATTTGATAAAAAATTGCATCGGTTACCCATTTAGGGGTGTACATAAAAGAAACCTCGTCATAAATGTTTGCCCACTGCTACCTTGAGGGCGAGTGAATTCTACTTTACTTTGTGGGGGTGACTTGCAGAATATACATTCCGTAAGGCGGGATTTCCGCCAATGGTTGGTACGCGCCGAATGTTCCACCGGCGTTCATTTGAAGGGATCCGAAATTACCTGAACCGTAAAGTGGCGCAAGTGAATATGTTCCTTCTGCAAGCGCCGAGCTTTTTAGCGTCAGACTGTAATCTTTGACCCGCTCGTTTTTTAAATTAGCCAATATCAGAAATGATTTGGTCCCGTCTGTGCGCAGGCTGGCGTAGACACCGGTGTTGCCGGTATCCAGCAGGATAATTTTTCCGGTGCGAAGCGCGGGTTTTTGTTTGCGGAGGGAGATCAGGTCGCGATAAAAAGATAGTAGCGAATTCGGATCATTGGTTTGAGCGGCGACGTTGACTGTTGAAAAATCATCGGCTGGCGCACGCCAGGGATTGCCCGTTGTGAATCCGGCGTTTGTAGTGTTGTCCCATTGCATCGGACGGCGAATATCTTCGTCGGGTTTCTCACCCTGCATTCCGATCTCTTCGCCGTAATAAATAAATGGCGTGCCCGGTGAAGTCAGCATTAAGAATGCTGCAAGCTTTGCCTTGTTGGTATCGCCGCCCAAAACGCTCATCACGCGATCCTGATCATGATTGGTTAGAAACGTGCCGTAATTTCCGTCGGGCAGAGTTTGGGTTGCAAAGGTCAGGGCGCTGTTGATGCCAATATTGGAGACACCTTTAACGCTATTTAAAATGCCGGTGGCAATTTCGAAATTGAAGACTTCATCAAGCTGATCACCGGTGTAAGTTTTTGCGAGCGAAGCGTCTGCGCCATAGACTTCCCCGATGGCGTACGCATTCGGGTTGTCGGCTTTGTAGGATGTGTAAAACCCTTTCAACCAGGTATGTGTGGCAGGCGTATTTTCGGTTTTGCTTCCGTCTTCAATGAGACGGTTGATAGCGTCCATGCGGAAACCATCCACGCCCACATTGTTCAGCCAGAAACGCGTAACGTCTTGCATTTGAGCAGTCACTTGCGGGTTGTTGTAATTTAGGTCCGGCATACAATCGCAGAAAATCCCGAAATAATATTTTGACATATCTCCCATAACAGAATGCCAGTGGTTGCCCTGGTTTTTGTCAGACCAGATATACCAGTCATAATATTTTGAAGCAGGCCCGTGCAGGGCGTCCACGAAAAACGGATGCTGGCTGGATGTGTGGTTGAGCACCAGATCAATGATGATCTTGATGCCGCGTTTGTGGGCCTCGTCCAGTAAATGTTTGAAGTCAGCCATCGTGCCATAATCGGGGTTGACTGCATAATAATTGAGCACATCGTATCCGTGATAGGAAGGCGATGGGTGAATGGGCATGAGCCAGATGGCCGTTACGCCGAGGCTCTGGATGTAGTCCAACTTTTGGATCAGGCCGTTGAAGCCGCCGATGCCGTCCCCGTTGCTGTCGTTGAAACTGCGGACAAAGACTTCATAGAAAACGGCGTCACGCCACCACGCTTCGGGCTTGGATGAGGCAGCGGGTGAGGCCTCAACCGGCTGGGTCGGCGTCTGAGGCGCAGGTGTGGGCCGGCAGGCCGTGATTATTGAAGTTAATAGTAAGAGGGCAAGAATCCGTTTCATATCCGCCTAAAAAAATTGGGGCGGTCAGATGACCGCCCCTTTGGGCTTAACCTTTGACACCGCCTATTGCCAGGCCGCCAACGAAGTATCGTTGAACGAACAGGTAAACAATCGTAACCGGCAGGGCGATCATAATGGACATGGCCGCGAAATGCGACCAGGGTGTGGTGTTCGAATATTGGCCGACCATATTGTAGAGCGCCATCATCAAGGTGAAATCCTTGGGGTTGGTTAGGAATAACCAGGATGTGGCAAATTCCGTCCAGGTACTCATGAAACCCAGGAAGAAAGTTACGGCTAATACGGGTGTGGATAGCGGCAACGTCACAAGGAAGAAGGCTGAATTTGGCGTGCAGCCATCGATCAGCGCGGCTTCTTCCAGTTCTTTGGGAATTGTATCGAGATACCCTTTCATGTTCCAAATGGCGAAAGGCAGGGAACCAGAAAGGACGGCAAGTCCGACGCCAAGCAGGGAATTTCTCAAATTGAAAACGGTCCCGCCGATGGTGACTTGAACTTTATTGAGCAAAACAAAGAGCGCTGGGAGGGTTGCAATGGCGGGAAGCATTAGAACCGTCAATACTGCAACCATTAAGGCCTCGCGTCCTACGAAACGCAATCTTGAAAACGCATAGGAAGCGAATATGCCTACAATGATCGAAGCGATGCCTGTGATGGTAGCCAGACGAACCCCACAAAACTGTTAAACATCAACTGGCCCAAACTAACAGGGTTAGCTGTTGGCTGTTTGATCACGTCCTGATATGCTTTGAGCGTTAAACCGCCTTGAAATGGGTTGAGGCGCAACTCAGTGGGGCGGGAAATATCGCGCGGGTCAAAGGACATGCTGACCACCCAAAGGATGGGATACAAGACTGTCGCGGCGACCAGCAGCAGGAACAATTGGCTAAGCAATTGAGACCCTATCGAAATTCCCTTTTCACCCGTACTACCCCGGCCAGAGAAATACCAGCGGATGCGTGTGAAAAAGGAAGGTTTATTTTGGTTAGGCATCGTAGCTCTCCGTTGCACGTGTGATCGCATTGGTGATCAGCGTCAATGCAAGCAGGATGAAGAAGATATAAATGGAGAAAGCGGCGGCAACGCCATATAGCCGCTGCTCGTTGATCAACCGATATGCTGTTGTGACCAGAATTTC
>JAMDBC010000126.1 GCA_023484185.1 Chloroflexota bacterium
TGATCTGCACGTTGTTCATGCCGATCGTCCGCAACTGTGCCGCCATCCACTCGGCGGCCTTTTGCATGTCAGCCTTGTGTTCGGGATCCGTCGAAATGGACGGGATCGCCAACACTTCCTTCAACTCGGCCAAAAAACGCTCGTTGTTTTGACTGGCAAACTCAAGAGCCTTCTGAAGCATCGTACCTCCTATTTTAATTTTCCAAATAAAAACCAGAAAGTATTACGCGGAAATCTTTCCGCGCATTCTTTTTCCCAGACGAAATCGCCCGGAATAAAAACAGCCTTCACCATTTCATCGAAATCATTTGATTCTTCGCCCAACAGAGTCAACATTGTCCGATAACGCACTTGTTGTGGATATTCATCTTTAGATGATTTTGGCGACTCGCGATAATCAATGAGATAATTCTTCCACAAATCGCTGCGTGCGCGGACCTCGTGCCGGACTTTGGCATCCCAGGCCGCCCGCCACTTCGAGCGGATCGCGTCCATCTGCGCCGCGAGCGAATCCGCTTCGGGGCCGAGCCGCTGTCTCGCAAGCAGGAGCCCGCCCAAAGTCAGGCGGGGAAGCGTAAAGGAACCGGGCAGCGTCACATAAAGTTCCTTCGAGAGCAAATAGTCCTGCAACTCTGGAATGCCCGCTTCGAGAAATTGTCGGTCTTGTGCGAGTGTAGTCATTTTCTTCCCGCTCCCAGCGCCTCGGCGCTGAATTCGCCGCCGGGGACGGCGGCTTGCCTGCGCCAGTGCCGCAGGCATAGGTGAGCAAATTGAATTAAGGAGTCGGAACCGGAGTCTGATCGAGTGAACGCCGCGTGACAAGGAACCAATCGGATATAAATGCCAGGCGGTCACTGGTATCGTAAAGCGGGGCCACCTGCACACCGTGTACCTGCAAATCCACGCCGTATGAGTAGACCGGATAATAGAGCGGCAGGGATGGAAGTTCCTTTGAAAAGACAACCTGGAAGTTCCGATACAGTATTGCACGGGCCGTGAAATCAGTTTCAGTACGCGCCTGTTCAAGATACTCACTGGCCGTCCGATTATCCCACTGGGAATAATTCTGTCCGCCGGTGGCTTCAGCCTGGTGCCAGAGCGGATAAGGATCCGGGTCAGGCGTGCGCGCGAGATTCAGGTCCACAAGTGCGGCTTGATACGAACGCGTTGCAAGATACGTTGGAAGAATCTGATCATACGGCACGGGCTGTAAATTAACCTGCACGCCGATCTGCGCCCACTCCTGCTGAATGGTTTGCGCGATCTGCGTGTGCAGGGCGTCATCTGGATGAATGAGGGTGAAGTTCAAAGCAACGTTGTCTTTGGAGCGCACTGTGCCGCCAGTGGCAGGAATGACATAACCTTCGCCCTTTAGCAGGGAAATGGCCGTCTCGGGATCATACGTGAGGTGTTCAATGCCATCATAATATGCCCATGAGCCAGGCAGGATCGGTCCATCCGCAACGATGGCCTGTCCCTTCAGGAAAGTGGACACAATATAATTGCGATTCATGCCGAGCATCAAGGCGCGGCGGACCTTTGCGTTCTGTAAAAATTGAACTGCATTATTATTGAGATTGAGCAGCACCATACTCATCTGCGGCAGGCGGGCCGTATAAACCGCGAGGTTCGTATCGGCCAGGGCTTGTGGCAGAATATCAGGCGTGATCTGACTGATGCCGAGTACCTCGCCCTGTTTGTACGCGTCAAAAGCTGATTTCGAATCGGGATAATAACGGAAGACCACCTGCAAAATAAAAGGTTTCTTTCCATAATAAGATTCGTTGAGCGTCAAAACGACGCCGGTTATCCGGCCATTGTCAACCAGCAGATGGTCAAATTTATAGGGCCCAGTGCCAACCGGTTTAATATTAAAATCCGCGTTGGCAAATTGATCGGCGGAAACAGAGCCGAGAATATGCTGTGGGAGAATACCAAACGTCACATAGTCGAGAAAGGGCGCAAAAGGTTCGGGAAGCGTGAACTTAAGATTGTGATCGTCTATTTTTTTGACATTGATCTGATTCCACAGATCCTTCACATCCTGCGGAAAAAGCGAACTGGTCTTGATCAGGCCAATCGTGAAGATCACGTCGTCGCTTGTAACGGGTGTGCCATCCTGCCAGACCGCGTTGGCACGGATTGTAAAATTGTAGACTGTGCCGTCAGGTGTCGTCCCCCATGCATCAGCCAGATCCGGCTGCGGCAAACCGCGCGAATCAAACTTGATGAGTCCGCTGAAGACCAAACGATCCACGTCGCGGTCAGCGGAGTTGTTCCAATCCAAAAGCGGGTTGAGGCGGCCCAGGGAGCCGATCAATGCTTCGGTATAGACGCCGCCGCTGGTAGGCCCTGGCGATGTAGGCGTCAGAACCGGTTGCTGACTCACCAACAACAGCGCCACAACCACCAGAGTCGCAACGACGACTAAAATCTGCCAGCGTAATCTTTTCATGGATTCAAATAAAGAAAGGCCGCGTGCCAGTTCCCGCCTTCTTAGGCAAGAACAAGCGGCCTCTCTATGAGGAGAAACCTAGCGTCCCAGAATAACAATGGTGATTGCGAGAGCGAAGAAAAGAACGCTCAACACAATCGTGACCCAAAACAGGACACGTTCGATCCCGCGGCGGGCAGTAAATACGGAACTGGCATCCGCGCCAGTCAGACCGCCCAAACCGGCGCCCTTGCTCTGCAGAATAACACTGAGGACGAGTCCTACAGAGGTTATAATCAGCGCGATATCCAAAAACTTTAACATGAGTGTGCCTCCTGGAATTTAGCGGGCAAATTATACCTGTTATCGAGGAAACTCGTCAACCAAACTTTGTTGGACATAAATGCCCGCAACCATCACGAAACAAATTTCAACACGGATGGTCATCTTTTCAACAAAACACCACACTTCCCCCCTTCTTTTCAAGAAGATACATTGAAGGCAAGAGGAAATCACTTTCAAGGTATTACATGGAAGAAATTATCGTTAATCTGCACATGCACACCCGCTATTCCGACGGCGGCGGCAGCCATCATGACATCGCAACGGCCGCGCTCAAATGCGGCCTCGAGGCGGTCATCGTCACCGACCACAATGTACTGGTAAAAGACTTCGAAGGTTATATTGCAAGCGGACGGCAAAAGGTATTAATGCTGATCGGCGAGGAAATCCACGATCAGGCATGCGACCCGCAAAAAAATCATCTGCTTGCGTTCGGAGCCAATCAGGAACTGGCAATGTACGCCAGTAATCCTCAAACTCTAATCAATGCCGTGAAGGATTCTGGCGGACTTGCTTTCCTTGCCCATCCCAACGACCCAGCCGCACCCACTTTTAACGAAACAGATATTTCATGGGAGGATTGGGCCGTCAAAAACTACACTGGCATCGAGCTTTGGAACGGGCTCAGCGAACTCAAAACCGTCGTGCCCACAAAACTTCACGGCGCTTTCTATGCCTACTTCCCCGCGCTGGTTGCACATCATCCGATTCCAAACACGCTGCGTAAATGGGACGAATTACTAACCAGCGGCAACCGCGTGGTCGCCATTGGCGGCTCGGACGCGCATGCCTCCCGTCTGCGCCTTGGGCCGTTGAGTCGCGTCATCTATCCTTACGATTTCCATTTCAAGGCCATCAACACGCACGTCTTTATCCCCAAGCCTTTGACAGGCGAAGTCAGCGCGGACAAGCGAATGATTTACGAGGCGCTGGCTGCCGGACATTGCTTCGTTGGATATGACCTGCCCGGCTCGACGCGCGGATTCCGCTTCACTGTCCAGGGACGTGAAGCGGCTGCCATTATGGGAGACGAAATCCCCGCCCGGGGCGGCGTCACGTTACAGGCGCGTCTGCCACACGCGGCCGAGATCAGATTGCTCAAAGATGGCGCAGTAATCCGCAAAGCCGTGAATCAACAAGCCTTGACCTATATCACAACCGAGGCGGGCGTCTATCGGCTGGAAATTTATCGGAATTACCTCGGGCTGAGACGAGGCTGGATTTTCAGCAACCCGATTTACGTCCGGTGAGTGAGCCGTCATTAGCGAGTGTTGGTCGAGTAGGCGGCGGGTTTCGATATGGCCTTCGGCCTACTCAACCACCGCCGTATCGAGACCGAGCGAAGCCTGAAGCAATCCCCTTTCTAATGCGAGGAGATTACTCACCTGCACTTGCGCCAGGTGCAAGTGTCGTCGCCACACTCGCCGTCTAAGGCTCGCGGCTCCTCGCAATGACATGTGCTTTGCCCTCCCCAAATCCGGCAACTTGGCGTACAATCAGCCTGCACAACAAAGGTGCGTCTCATAGATAACGTTCCTTCCGCTCCTGGCAGGCCCACAGCTTGAACAAGAGCAATCCCATGGAAAGGAGGCATCCCCATGCGTAATTACGAATTAGTTTGTATTATCCAGACCGACCTGGACGAGGCCGCTTTAAACAGCGTGCTCGACCGCCTCAAAGGCTGGGTGACCGAATCTGGCGGCAGCGTCGATAAGGTGGATATCTGGGGCAAGCGCAAAATGGCTTACCAGATCAGGAAACAGCGCGAAGGCAACTATGTGCTGTTCAACCTGTCGCTGGACCCCCAAGCCGCCCGCGGACTGGAGCAGAACATTCGCTACACCGAAACCGTTCTGCGCCACATGCTGACCCTCGTTGGATAATTACTGCTTCTTGCATTAAAATCTAAACTTTCAAACGCTAGAAATTGGGCATAAACTGAAATCCCGGTTTAGATATTTACGCAGTACCCTGTAATTGATCTCGGTCTGATCAAAGGAGAGAGCTATGAGCCGAGGCTTGAACAAAGTCATGATCATTGGCCATCTGGGCAAGGACCCCGAAATGCGTTATACGCCCTCTGGCCGCCCGGTAACTACTTTCACCGTCGCCGTAAGCCGTTCATGGACCAGCGCTGACGGTGAACGCCACAGCGAAACCGAATGGTTCAACATTGTGGCGTGGGGCAACCTGGCCGAGATCTGCAAACAATATCTCACCAAAGGCCAGCAGGTTTACATCGAAGGCCGCTTACAGACCCGCCACTGGGATGACAAGGAAGGCCAGAAACACACCAGCGTGGAGATCGTCGCAAATGAAATGATGATGCTCGGGGAGCGCCGCGACTCCAACCACGGCCACGATGAACAATCCACATCCGTGGATGAACCTGCCGCCAATGAAGATGAGTTCCCCTTCTAAATAAGATGGAGTAAAGAATGGCTGAAGATAGAAATTACAACTCATCGGGACCAGAAAGCAGAAGCGGCGAACGCCGCTACTTCTCACGCCCGAAAACCTGTCAGTTTTGCGCTGACAAAACCGTCACCATAGATTATAAAAACGCGGACATGCTCAAACGCCTGGTCACCGATGAAGGCAAGATCCGCCCGCGTCGCCAGACCGGCACTTGCGCCAAGCACCAGCGCGTGCTGGCCGGGGCCATCAAACAGGCCCGCCAGATCGCCCTGCTGCCCTTCACCGGCGCGCGCTGGGAAGACATGAGCCGCTAACAGCAACACTCAGCGGGGCATGGAAGATTTCCATGCCCCGAATTTCCATCAAGGAGTACGAACATGGCAAACCCGCGGGACGGAAAGCCCGTGCTTCACACAAAGAAACACATCGCCCGTCTTGAACGCGAGCGAAAACAAACCCGTCTGATCCTGTTTGCTTTCATTGGTATCGTTGTTATCGTCGTCGGCTTGCTGGCTTACGGATATTTGGATATCAACTATCTCCAGTATCGTCGTACGGTTGCAAGCATTGGCAATGTCAACATTACTACCGGCGAATGGCAGGCACGCGTCCGCATGGAGCGCGGCCGTCTGATCAACCAGATGGCGACTTACCAGCAATACGCTCAGGTGTTCGGAATCGACACCACCCAACAGGTCCAGCAACTCTCATCGCAGTTAAGCAACTCGACCACTCTGGGCCAAACCGTTCTTGACCAAATGATCAACGAAGAACTGATCCGCCAGGAGGCCGCCAAACGCGGTATCACCGCCAGCCCCGAAGAAATAGATAAGGCCATCCAGGAATCCTATCGCTATTATGCGAACGGCACACCCACGCCCACCATCACGCCGACACAAGTCACCTTCCCAACTTTATCAGCAGAGACGTTGAAGATCGTCACCATCACCCCGACGCCTACTCAGGTCTTGACTCCCACCGTGACTCCCACCGCAACCATGGACCCATTGGCCTCGCCAACGGCGACCGCCACCCTTGCGCCGACCTTCACTCCCGGCCCAACGCCTACCATTACGCCGACATCCACCCCAGCCCCCACCTCTACACCATATACCCTGCAAGGCTTCCAGGATCAATACCAAAAAGGTGTTGCCTCACTGGTCAAACTCGGGCTGACAGCCGACCAGGTCCGCAAGCTGTACGAAACCAATGTTCTGCGCGATAAGTTGATGGCAATCATCACTGCCGACACGCCGCACACACAGGAACAGGTTTGGGCGCGCCACATCCTGGTCAAGGATGAAGCGACTGCCAAGATCGTCGAAGACCGGCTGGCAAAAGGTGAAGATTTCGCCACTGTAGCCAAGGAACTTTCCACGGATACAGGGAGCGCTGCAAAAGGAGGCGATCTCGGTTGGTTTGGTAAAGGCGCCATGGTTGCCGAATTTGAGGCCGCGGCCTTTAGCCAGAAAGTTGGAGTGATCGGCCCGCCCGTGAAATCCCAATTCGGATATCACATCATTCAAGTGCTTGCCCACGAAAATGTTCCGTTGGATGCAACCGCCTATCAACAGGCACAACAGCAGGCCTTCGGCGATTGGCTGAAAACCCTTCGCGATACATATAAAGTAAAAACATACGACATCTGGCAAACGATCGTCCCCACTGATCCAGCCATCCCGCTCTCGAGCCAATAAACAAAAATCGCCGACCTTGAAGGTCGGCGATTTTTACTAATCAACAAATCTTAACCACGCATCATTCCTTTTTCTCTTTCCTCGAATAAAACACAAGCAAAGTAGTTCCATAACGCCGCTGTTCAAATTCTTCCAAATTTTCAAGTTCCAATTGCTGATATTCCTTGGGATGAATTTGCGCAATAACCCAGCCATCTTCTGTCAGCCACTCCATATTGTTATCCAATTTCAACAAAGCCTGTGACCACATTTCTTTATATTGTGGTGGTGCAACATAGATGTAATGAAATTGACGATCCGGATGCGACGCCAGCAGACTGAATGCATCCCCGCGCTTCGCCTCGGCGCGGGACTCGAAACGGGTCGCCGTTAAATTAGCCTTGATCGTATCCACGGGCGCACGGTTCAAATCCGTAAAGCGGACAAAGGCCGCGCCGCGGCTGAGAGCTTCAATACCCACTGCACCCGTGCCGCTAAACATGTCCCACCAAATAGAATCACTTACATCGCCCGCCAGAATATTGAACAGAGCCTCCTTAACTCGGTCCGTGATCGGGCGTGTGGTGTCACCCGGAACAGACTTCAGTTTACGGCCTTTCGCCGTGCCGGAAATAACTCGCAGGCTCATGGGATTTTCTTAATCACACAGAAGGTTGCGCCTGCGTGTTCAACCCGCAGTACAACCGGTGCGCTGCGGAAGTTTTGGATGTCTTCATTCGAACGTGAATTGATGAGAACATAATCACCGGATTTGATTTGGCCAAAATCGGCGCGTCCATCTTTGATGGTAACGCCATTCGCGGCGTAGGTAGCCGCAATATAAGGTTCACGATGAACGTAAAGGTTCACCGGCTTGGCTGCAGTCTGATTAAATTGTTCAACCGCCTCTTTGTAGCAAGTCAGCCAGTAATCGGTTTCATAATGGCGAAAGACGCCTTTTGTCCCGCCGATGAAGGAATTGTAATAAGTATATTCATAAGGATGAAGTTGGATGATCCCGATGATCCCCGGCGCAAGGATCGTGAGAATAATCAAAGCGTTCAACCAAATCCTGTTGATCTTCTCCATCACGAAATCAAAAGAAAATCCGATGAATATAAAAATAGGCGGGGTGATAAAAAGGAAGTGCCGCATACCGTCATACATTGGCGGACGATTAATAAGCACATAAAGAAACGGAATAACGAACCAGGCCAGAATGATCAAGACTGGCACGAGTTGTTGTCTGGCATTCCTTAGTTTCCGATAAGCCGCAACCAACCCAAAGAAGAAGAAAGGCCAAACCGGTTCGGTCAAGGTGAAAAACAGGAAAAATGGCAGGTAGCGATGAGGCAGATCGGATGGATGATAGATCTGATCGTTGAAAAGGACCGACAAGCCAGTCGGATTATCGGACATGAACTTCAAGACTTGCAAAAATATGAGCGGCGGGTTTTCCCAGAGATAGGGCCAGGTGGCAAGCATGATCAAAATGGAAATGACCGTATAAAGAAATATCCAGCGCACGGTTTGACGGGTGGGCTTTCCGGTGATGAAATAAACAACGACGAAGACTCCGGCCAAAGGTCCGATGATGCGAATCGAGGTGGTGATGCCCAAAAAGAAGGCCGCCAGCAAAACATCCCAGAAATGATTCTTCGCCGGTTCATCCGCAAGTTTATCCACCAGACGGAAGCCAAGATAGATCGAAGCGGTCAGAAAAACAAGAAAGGAAGGATCTTTCGGATTGATGAAGGCGTGTCCCCATAAAAGAGGTTGAAAGGTGAAAAGGGCCGAGGCAGCGAAGGCAGCCCAGGGCCGCATGAAGCGTTCACTGAGCCGATAAATAAAATAAACGCCGAGCAGAAAGGTGATGAAATTAATAAGATGCCAGGCTGAGGCGTTATCCACGCCCAGGTCCTGGATTAGATAAACCGGCTCGCGCGCCAGGAATAAATAGGCGGGGCCGCGATTCTTGTGATCGTCCCCGCTGGGACCATAAGAGTCGTTCAGATCAAAGCGGCCGCTGAACCAATTAGCGGGTGTGTAGGCGTAACCGAGCGCGTCGGCGTATTTATAAAAAAGCGGCTCGTCCCATGAGAGGCCGAAGTCGCGGAAAATAAAAAGGCCAATGATCAGGCTGATGGAAAGGAGCAGGACAATTGGGTTTTTAAATATTTTGGAAAGCGAATTCATTTTTTATCGCCAAGCCGCCGCGACTGCCGTTCTTTAGCGGCTTCCATTTTGCGCTTTTCATCTTCGGTCTCAGTGATAAGCGGAGGGACAGGAACGGGATGACCGGATTCGTCCAACGCCACATAGACAAGATAGGCTGTGTTTGTGTGAGTCCGCTCGCCGGTGAGGGGATTCTCGGCCTGAACCTGAACTTCGACTTCCATGGATGTGCGGCCTGTATAAGTCACTTCTGCGGTCAAGAGCACCAGGTCGCCGATCTTGATTGGGTTGCGGAAGACCATCGAGTCGATTGCCACGGTGACGACACGATGCCCGGAGTGGCGCATACATGCCAGCGCACCGGCTTCGTCCACAAGTTTCATGATCCAGCCGCCATGCACATTGCCAAGGTTGTTGGCATGTTCAGGCTGCATGAGTTGGGCAATACTAATGCGCGAGGCGCGCACGGTTTTAGCTGCTAAAGAATTTGTCATCTCATTAATCCATATCTTCGAGGAACTCACCGGTATCAAATGTATGCAGGCGTTCCGGCTCGTCGAGCAGAACGTCAATGGTGCCGGGAGATAGTTCGCTCATCAGCGGGGCAAGTGGAATGGTGGCAGGCGGGTAAATTTTTTTCGGCACGGCAGGCGGTTGAAGCCGGGGCTTGAGCGTGGAGGTGGCGCGCTTGCGAAGGATGCGCGGGTCGTTGGTCAAGTATCCAACATAATATCCGATTACTGAGTAGATCTCTCGCTTTGGTGTGACCCAGCCCACCCAATCTCCATCGCGATCGAAGATATAAGGATATTCCATGAATGCTTCAGGATTGCCTTTGGAATTATAGATCGGAATAATCGCCATGCTTCGCCTCGCACATTAAACGTATCATCTTAATAAGATGAGGTAAGCGGGGTGTTTTGGGCAAGCGAAGCCCGCCCAAAACACCCCACACACCGCTTTATTGAAAAGATGCCGTTAAACGTCATTATACGTCCAATAGCGGTTGACGAAGAAATTCCAGAGCATCACAATCCCGACGGCGATGGCAAGCGTGAAGTTTCTGGCGAGGAACTCCGGCGTCATGAA
>JAMDBC010000111.1 GCA_023484185.1 Chloroflexota bacterium
GTGATCGAATTCTATTCGCTATTTTACAACGAACCTGTTGGCAAAAGAATCATTCGCGTTTGTACCGACCAAGCCTGCGCGCTTAAAGGCGGGGATGGACTCCTGAATCGTCTTTGTTCTCATCACGGGCTCGGACCGGGTCAGACGACCCCGGACCGGACTCTGACCATCGAGGCAAGTCCATGCCTTGGGCTTTGCGAACAGGCCCCTGCAGTTTGGACGATGGACGGTGGACGATGGACGGTGGGGGATGGCTCTTCCGAAAGCGACCGTCCACAGTCTATGGTCTATGGTCAAACGCGTTTGCTGACGGCAAATTGCGGCGATGGCACAACCTCCCTTGCGAAATACGGAGAATACTCCGCGTTGCAGAAAACGCTGGGGATGAAACGCGAAGAAGTAATTAACGAGATCAAGGCTTCCGGTCTGGTTGGACGCGGCGGCGCAGCTTTCCCGACCGGAGTCAAATGGGAAGGCGCGGCCAAGGCCGAAGGCGATCAGAAATATGTTGTCTGCAATGCCGATGAGTCTGAGCCGGGTACGTTCAAAGATCGCGTGCTTCTGCTTGATGATCCGCACCGTATTATCGAGGGCATGTGCATCGCCGCGTATGCGATTGGCGCGAGCCGGGGATACATATACTTACGCGGAGAATATCCGTACATTTTGCCAGTGCTTGAAACCGCGTTGAGTGAAGCCAGAGACGCGGGATATTTGAACGAAGATTTTGATATTGAAATCCGCCTCGGCGCCGGTGCCTATATTTGTGGCGAGGAGACCGCGCTGTTTGAGTCCATCGAAGGGAAGCGCGGCCTCCCGCGCGTGAAGCCGCCTTTCCCAACGACAAATGGCCTGTTTAATCAGCCGACTGTTATCAACAACGTAGAAACTCTTTGCAATGTGCCTTTGATCATTAACAAAAACGCGGCAGGTTATCGCCAGATCGGCACGGAAAGATCCCCGGGGTCCAAACTATTCTGTGTTTCCGGTGATGTAGGCGAACCCGGCGTTTATGAAGTTCCATTCGGCGTGACGCTGCGGGAAATGCTTGAGATGGCCGGGGGCGTGGCTGACAGGAAAAAACTCCAGGCTGTTTTATTTGGCGGCGCGGCGGGCGCGTTTGCAACGTCGGCGCATCTGGATGTGAAGTTGACCTTCGAAGATCTGCGCGCGGCGGGGCTGCCGCTTGGTTCGGGCGTGGTGCTGGTCTTTGATGAGACGCGTGATTTGCGCGACGTTCTCAAACGTCTCGGTCATTTCTTTGCGCATGAGTCGTGCGGAAAATGTTATCCGTGTCAGATGGGTACGCAACGACAGAAGGAAATTCTCAGCCGCATTGCAGATGGCAAAACTTTGGATGGCGATATCGAACGCCTGCAGGATGTTGGCTGGACGATGACGGACGCGAGTCTGTGCGGCCTGGGTCAGACGGCGGCCAGCGCGGTGTTATCCGCGATGAGGCTGTGGCCGGAGATGTTTGAAGTTCGAAAGCCTGCCCTGAGCAAAGCCGAAGGGTTGGAAAGTTTGAAAGTTGCAGGTGCAAAGAAAAAAGATGAAAGCGCCGCCCTGCCGAAGGTCTCGAAGGGAGGAAAGAAGAAGGAAGCGAAAAGCGCAGCGAAAAACGTAAAACGCAAAACGAACACAGCGAAGAAAGCCGTGAAGAAAGCGGAAGTTAAAAAGAAAACCGCGCCAAAGAAACCAGCGAAGTCAAAGACTTCCAAGCCAAAAGCAAAGAAGACTTCGGTAAAGAAAAAATAATGTTGTTACGAGGGAGTGTAGCGACCGAAGTAATCTCAAGTAACATTCAAACATGGGATTGCTTCGCAAAAGGCGCTCGCAATGACATAGCTTAGAGGCAATATGACTGAAAACGTAAACCTGACAATTGATGGGCAGCAAGTCTCTGTTGAGCGGGATTCAACTTTATTGAAAGCCGCGCAACAGATTGGCATTGATATTCCCACCATTTGCTTCCACGAAGCGACCACATCCAACGCGCTGTGCAGGATTTGTGTGGTCGAGATCGAGGGGCAGAGGCTTCTTCAACCGGCGTGCGTTGTCAAGGCAGCGGAAGGCATGCAGGTCCAGACCAGAAGCGAGAAGGTGGTACGAACGCGTCGAACTATTTTGGAAATGCTCGCCTCTACCATGGACTTGTCCGACGCGCCCGAAATCCAGGTCATGCTGTACGAGTATGGCGCATCATCGCGTCGTTTTCCCGATGCCGAGCGCCGCGAGTCGGAAGTCAAGGATGACAACCCGATGTACGTGCGCGATTATTCGAAATGCCTGTTGTGTTGGCGCTGTGTTCAAGTCTGCGCCGAGGACGCACAATACACATTCGCGATCAACTTCGACGGGCGCGGCTTTGAAACGCAGATCGGCACCTTCTTCGACAAGACTATTCCCGAAACGACCTGCGTGCTATGCGGACAATGCGTTGGTGTTTGTCCCACAGGCGCGCTCAAGCCCAAGCGCGAGTTCATGCTGGAGCAGGGGATGAGTCCGCAGGAGATCAGTGTGATGAATACTGGAAGAAGGAAACGTGCCGCAGATAAACGCGGATGAACGCAGATTGAAAAATCCGTGTTTATCTGTGTTCATCTGTGGCTGTCTTAGGAGTTGCATATGATTAAGCCTGACCGTATTGTTTCAACCACCTGCCCTTACTGTGGCGTTGGATGCAATTTACATTTGCATATCAAAGACGATACTATTTTCAAAGTAACCTCGCCATTTGACGCGCCCGTCAATCACGGAAACCTGTGCGTGAAGGGGCGCTTCGGTGTGGATTTTGTGCATTCCAAAGACCGCTTGACGCAGCCGCTCATGCGCGTGGACGGCAAACTTCAGCCTGCTGAATGGGATCAGGCCCTCAGCCATGCCGCCGACCGTTTGCGCGGCATCCGCGATCAATACGGTCCCGACGCGATTGGCTTTCTTGTGTCCGCCAAATGCACGAATGAAGAAAATTATTTATTACAAAAGATCGCGCGTGGGATCATTGGCACCAACAACATTGACCACTGCGCGCGTCTCTGACACAGCAGTTCTGTGGCCGGTCTGGCCGCGACACTGGGTTCGGGTGCAATGACCAATTCCATTGGCGATATTCATTTTGCTGAGGTTCTGCTTGTCACCGGCAGTAACACGACCGAAGCGCATCCCGTCATCAGCCTCGAAATGAAAAACGCCGTCCGTAGACATGGCGCAAAATTGATCCTGATCGACCCACGCGAGATCGAGCTGGCGGATTTTGCGATTCTGCATCTGTGCCCGCGCTCCGGTACGGATGTGGCCGTGCTGAATGCGATGGCGCACGTCATCATCACGGAGAATTGGACGAGACAGGATTTTATTGAAGCGCGCACCGAAAATTTTTCCGCGCTGGATGAGGCCGTAAAGGAATGTACGCCGCAATGGGCCGAAGATATTTCCGGCGTCCCTGCGGATATGATCATCGAAGCTGCGCGAGTCTACAGTCATGCGGGAAGCGCCGCTATTTTCTGGGCGATGGGAATTACTCAATCGTCTCATGGCGTGGACAATGTGCAGGCGCTTGCCAATCTGGCTTTGCTCAGTGGAAATTTTGGCCGTCCCGGCACCGGCGTAAATCCTTTACGCGGCCAGAATAATGTTCAAGGCGCGTGTGACATGGGCGGCCTGCCGAATGTGCTGACCGGTTATCAGTCCGTGACCGATGCGGCGGTACGCGCAAAGTTTGAGCAGGCCTGGCAAACGTCCGCGCCGCTTCCGGCCAAAGCCGGGCTGACCGTCACAGAGTTGATGAATGGTGCGCTGGATGGGCGCGTGAAGGCTTTATACATCCTCGGTGAAAACCCTTTCCTTTCCGATCCGAACATGCACCATGTTGAAGCCGCGCTGAAGGCGCTGGAGTTCATCGCCATTCAGGATATTTTCCTGAACGAGACTGCCCAACTTGCGGATGTGGTTTTGCCGGGTGTGAGTTTCGCGGAGAAGGAAGGCACGTACACCAACACCGAGCGGCGTATCCAACGCGTTTATCCGGCTCTTCCGATACGTGGCGCGGCGCGGCGTGATTTGGATATTATCTGCGATCTTGGTCGACACTTGAGTCAAGCTGGCAGTACGCAAAAAATTTCCAGTGCGGTTCATTCGGTCACGGATTGGAATTATGCGGACGCCTCCGCGGCGTGGGACGAGATCGCTTGTTTGACTCCCACAATGACCGGCATCTCTTATGCGCGCCTGGAACGAGGCGGGATTCAATGGCCCTGTCCCACTTTCGATCATCCCGGGACCCCGATTCTGCACCGCGACAAATTTACGCGCGGCCTCGGACGGTTTACTCCGCTTACTTTCCGCGAACCGGTGGAAAATCCCGACGAAGAATATCCGTTCGTGCTTAACACCGGACGCATCCTTCAACACTGGCATGGCGGCACGATGAGCCGCCGTTCGAAAGGATTGAATGAGCTTGTACCACAAGGGGAGATCGAGATCAACCAGGCCGATGGCGAAGGACTTGGAATTTCCACGGGCGAATGGATCCGTGTCTCATCCCGACGCGGTTCGGTCACCGGTCTTGCCCGTTTGACGGATCGCCTGCCGCGCGGCATGGTCTTTATGACCTTCCATTTTGTTGAGACTCCCGCCAACGCCTTGACCGGTGACGCAGTCGACCCGGTCGCGAAAATCCCGGAATATAAAGTCAGCGCGGTGCAAATAGAGAAAGTGTAAAATTAGAAAATAAACGCTTTAGTGTTCACGGTTTAATGTTTTGGAGGCACGAAGATGAAAGCAGATCGTATCGTCACCACCACCTGTCCGTACTGCGGCGTAGGTTGTAATTTGGAGTTATACGTTAAGGATGATTTCATCTTCAAAGTCACCTCGCCTTTTGATTCGCCGGTCAATCACGGAAACTTATGCGTCAAAGGACGCTTTGGTTATGATTACATCTATCATCCCAAGCGCATCACAACTCCATTAGTCAGACGATATTTGCTGGAAGGAAAAACGGGAATCGTAAATCGGGATTCGGATTTCGTGAATCGTGGGAGCAAAACCCCAACTCCCGAATCCCAATTCCCGACTCACGACTACGATTGGGTCGAAACAGATTGGGACGCCGCTCTCACCATCGTTGCCGATAAACTTGTTGAAATCTACAACCGTGACGGCGCGGATGCGATGGCGGTCTACTGCTGCGCCAAAGCCACCAACGAAGACAATTACCTGCTGCAAAAAATGTTCCGCGCCATCTTCCGCACCAACAACGTTGACCACTGCACGCGTCTATGTCATGCTGGTTCAGTCGTTGCACTCCAACAAGCCGTTGGTTCTTCTGCTATGAGTAACACGGCTTCGCAGGTGATCCAAAATGATGTCTTCATCGTGACTGGCTCGAACACCAGCGAGAACCATCCAATCATTTCACTTCAAATGAAGGAAGCCGTCGAGAAGCATGGTGCAAAGATGATCGTGATTGACCCGCGCCGCATTGATCTGGTGGATTTCGCCGAGATGTGGCTGCCGCTCAAACCCGGTACGAACGTGCCTGTCTTTACGGCCATGGCTTATGTGATGGTCGAGGAGAACCTCGTCAATCATGATTTCATCAACGACCGCACCGAAGGCTATACTGAGTTTCTGGCCTCGCTCGAAAAGTTCACGCCCGAATATGCCGAGAGGTTATCCAGCGTGCCCGCCGAAGATATTCGTAAGGCGGCGCGTCTGTATGCCAACGCAAAGAACGGGGCCATTTATTGGGGCATGGGTATCTCGCAACTTTCGCACGGCACGGCCTCTGCGCTTGCGTTAATTCATCTCGCATTCCTCACAGGCCACATCGGACGCGATGGCACGGGGCTTAATCCCTTGCGCGGACAGAACAACGTGCAGGGCGCCAGCGACATGGGAGCAATGCCTTTTCACTATCCCGGCTACATGCGCGTCGACAATGACGACAACGCCGCAAAATGGGAACAGGCCTGGAATATCGAGTCAGGTGGTTTGAGCCGCAAGCTCGGTTTGACCGCCACCGAAATTTTGAGTCACGCACACGAAGGCGGCGTGCGCGCGCTCTACATCATGGGCGAGAACCCGATGATGTCCGAGCCGAATTTGAACGAGACGCGCAAGCATATGCAGCAGCTTGAATTCCTCGTTGCCCAGGATATTTTCATCAACGAGTCCGGCGCCTTTGCGGATGTCTTCCTGCCCGCCACTCCCTTTGCCGAAAAAGATGGGACATTCTCCAACACCGACCGACGCGTGCAGCGTGTGCGGATGGCTCAACCTCCACGCGGACAATCGCGGCCCGACTGGCAGATCATCTGTGATCTGGCGCCTCGCATCGAATCCCGGCTTGGGCGGGCTACCGCTAAATGGGATTATTCCAACCCCGAACAGATCCTGCGCGAGATGGCGAGCGTCAATAAGGATTATGCGGGCATCACCTACGAGCGCATCGAAAAGGTCGGACTGCAATATCCCGTGCTGGATATGAATCATCTTGGCACACCGACTCTCTTCAAAGGCACTTTCCCACGCGGACGCGGCAAGTTCACGCCGCTCGATTATGTCCCCGTGATGGAAGAGGCCGACGATGAATATCCATTCATCCTGACCACCGGACGATTGCTCGAACACTGGCACGGCGGCACGATGACTCGCAACTCCGCGCTCAATGAGATCTATCCCGAAGCGCGCGTCGAAATGAATCCCGCCGACGCCGAAATGCACGGCATCCGCAACGGCGACCCGGTCAAGGTTCAGAGCAGACGCGGCGAGATCGTGGTGCGCGCAACAGTCACTGAAAAGACAACAGTCGGCGTGGTATTCCTGCCGTGGCATTTCGCCGAAGCCGCCGGTAATTTATTAACCAACGACGCGCTAGACCCGCAAGCGTTGATTCCTGAATTCAAGGCTTGCGCGGTGCAGGTGTTCCCTGCACGCGAAGATGAGTTACCAAATCCAAATGTGATGTTGAGGAGAGGAAGATACTGAAAATGAGACTTCCGAAGTTTCCGAAACTTCGGAAGTCTTTGATTATGCTATACTTTGGAAATGAAGAAAGCAAATTCTTTCAAGCCTCGAAAGGTGCGCGAAGCGAAGACCAAGTATCGCGTTGGCAAGGAGTCAGACATGACTTTAGTTGAGCAAATTCAAAAACGTTTATTGAAATTGTCGCCCGACAAACAACGCGTGGTGCTTGATTTTATTTCGTCATTGCAATCTTATTCGCGCAAGTTGCCTGAATCAACAGCGAAAGTGAAACATGGAAAGCGAATCAAAGAATTGTTGACTCAATTAGCGGCAATGAATGTTTTTTCTGATATTGTTGATCCCGTGGACTGGCAAAGAAAGATTCGTAGAGACAGACCCTTGCCTGGGCGTGTGGCATGATCCTCGCCGATAGCAACCTCATCATTTACGCTGCATCAGGAAAATATCCCAAACTTGTTGAATGGTTTGCAGAAAATAAGCCTGTTACTTCGGCGATAAGTCTCGTGGAAGTATTGGGTTATCACAAGCTCAAAGCGAATGAAAAGTCGGTGTTGGAAAATCTGTTTGCTGAATTGAACGTGATCTATCCTTCGGTCGAGGTCTTTCAAAAGGCAATTGAGTTGAGACAACAACGCAATGTCTCTGTGAGCGATGCCTTGATCGCAGCGACTGCTATTGCCCATGACCTCACCTTCGCTACGCACAATGTATCTGATTTTGACTGGATTGAATCTTTGAAGTTGATAGACCCGCTTGAAGAAATGGTATAAGTGTGTAATGCAGGTGTTCCCCGCGCGGGAGGATGAGTTGGCGAATCCTGAGATTGAGGTGAGGAGGGGGAGGTATTAGGTTCTTCCGAAGCAAGTTCTAATCAAAATATCCGAAGCCTATGACTTCGGATATATTTTCTACTTTTGCAAGATAGTTTCGATTTGTCTTATTGCGTTTTCTTCAACTTCACTGGCTTCATCTTTTTTTTCATAAGCACTTACAACTAACCCGCCAATTTTTTCTTGTATTTTTATTGGGGTGCCAGGTATCCAAATTTTTCCAGTGTCTTTGGCAGTAATTTCATCAATAACCCCACCATAAGTTTTAGAAAGGATTTGGTGTTGACCGTATAAAGTAGATAGAAAAGCCGCAATATAGCCTGGATGTCCCTTTAGATGATCAGGCAAAATTCGTAAGATGTGTTGTGACGCCGCCCATTTATCGCGCCTTGAAGAAACCAAACCTATTCGTCCAATTGTGCCAGAGCAAGTAACAAGTACCCAACCTTTTTCAACAATCCATCGTTCAATATTTGCCTGTTGAGAAAGGGAAAGATATTTTAGGTCAGCGGGATACATTTGTGGCAAGTGTGAGCCTTGCAGGAAAGGTATCCCATATTCTTTGGCTACATAGATTCGCTTGAACCTTGGAGCAACAATAATATCTTTTACCAAATTCTCTAGTAAAGTAAGTTTATATTTTCCATCTTTCATAAGACTAATGGCTGTCTTAGCAGTGGGAACATGATATGAACCATCAAAACGGTCGTTTAATTCATGTGCACTTGCTGTAAACGCCTGCGGATGTGGGATAGATGGGCGATTCGTCGTTTTTTGTTTTGGCTCTGGCAAATAAGGAACAAACTTGTCATCGAAAATCGATAACCCTAATTCTTTATGCAAAAGTTCATCGGCTTCGTCGGGCAAGTTGTTTGCTTGGTCGCGTAAGTCATAAGCCTTCAGGATTTGTTTATGGATTTTTTGTTGTGTCTCTTCATCAACCAAAGGAATAGGCACGCTTGCTATGTGATGTGGCTCTAAATGCTTAATGGTAGCACCATATTGGTCTTTTGCAATCAATGCTTGACCAATCCAACATGGTTTTCTCAAGAACCAATTTTTCAGCCCGGGAATCCAGCGGACGCCACGAATCTTGCGGATTTTCTCCATGATTTGCTCCAACGCATCACAAAGTTTGAGATCCGTCAAGCTTTCTTGAGAAAACCATTACCAATCCAACTAGATAAATACGAGTAGATATACCCCACTGGTAAATCTTTGGCTTGAACGCGCAGGGCATCATCTGAAACAGCGAATTGTGATAACCGTTTCCCAACCAAAACACATCTTCCCACTGTACCAGACCTTGTTACAAGAATCCAACCAGGTTCTACACTACATTTATCTACATAATTCGTATTGTTTGCCAAGAACTCTTTACTAAGTGGTCTGAAATGTTGCATTTCAGAAGCAGTAAGAAAAGGCTTTCCATCTGTTTTTGTTTTTGCATAGATTCGCTTAAAACGACCTGGATAGTAAATTGGGTGAGTTACTTCTTTCAAAAGTTTAACTTCACGTCCAGCTTCATAGACGGCTCTTGATTCATAAACGGCTCTTGTTGCTGCAATTGCTTTAGCCGCATAATATTCTCCATCAAACCTTTGTTCGCCTTGCAAAAGTTGGTGCGCTTGAACAATGCTTAATGGAATCGAAACAAGCCAGCCAGATTTTGCAAAGTTCTGGCGGCGTTCTTCTTGCTGTGACGTGCCCTTGAAAACAGAATCGTAAATACTATCACTCGGACGCATTTAGCCACCCCTGCCTCTCTTTTACCCATTCAGCGAAGTAACGCACCACTTCGGGCAACTGGTCAAACTTTTCTGTCTTACGAACAGTGCGTTTTTCGGTAATCAACTTCCCTTTTGTGTTGCGACGTTGTACTTCAATCTCGTCATCGTATTCAATCAATTCACCTTCAGGTGTGCGAAGATAATGAAACTCCCCACGCCTATCATGCCCAACTGCTTGGGGCGTTGTCATAAAAATTTCATAATCTTTGATTTTGCCAAGTTCTTTCTCAATATCCATTTCTTGACGAGTTTTCTTTTGAAGAATTAAAACGCTTGTTTGTGTTCCTGTGTACGGTTCAAAAGTCACTTGCGGCAAGTCTACACTTGCAATTAATCTTGCGCGTTTCAAAACCCAACGGCGGATAAAAGCAAGACCTGGGTTGGACAGAATACTGTCTGGCAAGACAATTGCCATACGACCACCTGGTTTTAGTAAATACAAACACCGCTCAATGAAAAGTTGCTCTGGCGGCATAGACGTTCTTCT
>JAMDBC010000166.1 GCA_023484185.1 Chloroflexota bacterium
ATCAGGAGCAGGCCAAAGGTCCAGGTAAGAGTCGCAAAGAAGGCGAAGAAAGGCGTCCCAAAAAACGCGGCGACATACGAGAGTCCCGTCCCGACTGCAAGATACAGTCCGGTGAGAAAAGATAAAGTTACGCTGGCTTTCCAAATGCGGCGGTTGGCAAGGTAGACAAGCAGGACGGTTGCGATGTGCGCGCCAAAACCAAGCAAGCGCACAGAACGTCCAACCGGAATGCCAATCTTGATCAACGCGGCGGCAGAGACCATGAAAAGAAAATCAGTCGCGCCATCAAGAGGGTGCTCGCCGATATTCCAGACGATGCCATAGCCATGCGCCAGGTGATCGGCGTAGCGCATGAGCATGGCCGCGTCTTCAACAGGAGGCACATTGAAATTGATAAAGCGCACGGCATAAAACAGGATAGCCGTAAGAAGAGCCACACAAGCGATGAGATCAGGGTGACGTTTGATGAAGTTCATTGATTATCCAAGCAGGGAATATCCGCCGTCAATAACGAGGGTCTGTCCGGTAATATATTCATTGCTAAGTAAATAATCCAAAGCCGAAGCAATTTCTTCAACAGTGGCGGTACGTTTAAGCGGCAGGCGATTGACCAGCCGGTCCCATTCCTCCGGCGAAACCAGGTCGGATTGCAGCACGAGGCCGGGCGCAATGGCGTTGACACGAATGGATGGCGCAAATGAGCGCGCCAGCATTTTGGTCAACGATTCGAGCGCGGCCTTGCTGACCGTGTAGGATGGATAACGACTCCAGGCTTTTTGTGCGCCAACGTCCGTGACGTTGACAATCAAGCCGCCATTCGTCATGCGCCTGGCCGATTCCTGCGCGCATAGAAATGGTGCGCGCAGATTCAGATCAAGAGCCGCGTCCCAATCTTTGAGGGAAAGCGTGCGCGGATCACCGACCGGCATGACCGCTGCGGAATTGACAAGCACTTTTAACGGGTGCTTGGTCTTGTCAACCGCTGCGAACAAAGATGAAATTTGCTTGGGGTCGGTCAGGTCGGCTTGCGAGAGATAAACAGGAACGTCAAGCCTGCGTATTTCGGTGGCGGTTATATCGGCCTGCGCTTCGGAATACCGGTAATGCAATAAAATGGCATAGCCTCTGCGCGCTAACGCAAGGACGAAAGCTTTCCCCAAACGCTGAGCCGCGCCTGTAACGAAGGCCAGAGGTTGGTCGGACATGGCTTTGTTTTACCACAACTTTTGCTTCATAAAAGTATTCGCCGTCATCCTCGGCAGCGAAAGCGTCTCCTTCGTGCGTGAATTATTTTCGAAAGAAATTGGAAATAAAGAACCACACATTGGCCGGACGTTCCGCCAACCGGCGCATGAAGTACGGATACCAATGCGTTCCGAAAGGAACGTACACGCGCACCAAATATCCATCTTTGACCAATTGCTCCTGCAAATCGCGGCGGATTCCGTAAAGCATTTGGAATTCCATGGCATCTTTGGGGAGACCGACCTTTAGCGCGTACTGACGCGCAAAGTCGACGCGGTTTTCATCGTGCGTGGCAATGGCAGGGATTGGAGGAAACAGGCCGTCGTCACTTATCTTTGGCGATTCAAGTGCAAGTGCGGCGTCGATCATGATCTTCGCCAGCAAATCGTAATTTGCATCCACGTCAACCTTTTTGGCGAAGGCTTTATCGGCTGGTTCCTGGTAGGCGCCTTTGACAAGCCGAATGGGAATCTTATGTGCAAGCAATTTGCGGGCATCGGCTTCGGTGCGAAATAAATAGGATTGCAAAACTGTCCCGACGTTTTTGTAGCCTTTCCTGCGCATCTGATACAGAAGGTCGAGCGTCTTATCGGTATAGGGCGTATCTTCCATGTCGATGCGGATGAAGTTGCCGCGTTCTTTGGCGCGGGCCAGGATCCGTTCGAGATTTTGCGCGCACAGATTCTCGTCGAGGGCCAGACCGATCTGCGTCAGCTTGATCGAGACACTGGCGTGCACGTTCGATGTTTTGATCTCATCGAGCGTATTCAAAATCTCTGATGTAGCTTCGGAGGCTTCCTCGGGTGTGCTGGTATGTTCTCCCAAATGATCGAGCGTAACATTGATATTTTTGGCGTTCAATTCACGAATGGCTTTGATGGCGTCGTCGACCTTTGTCCCCGCCACGAAACGGGAGGCGGTGTCCCACGCAAACTTCCAATTCATAACCATGTTCTGCGCCCAAGCGGCTTTGGAAAGATAGATCAAGAATGAGCGAAGCATAAGTGCCCTTTCTCGCGAATAAGCTGGAGCTATTCTAGCACAAGTGACCAAAGTGGTTGTGTTATACTTTTTGGCGACGAAAGTCACTATCTTGGAGGCAGAGTGAGAAATCGCAATTCGAACATTATTCTGCGGGGGATGGCGATCCTCTTATTAAGCATCGCCATCGTTTTGACAATAACATCCCTTATCGGTTACAGTCGCCAACGCGACAGTTATCCATCAGGCATGACAATTGGCGGAGTGCCGGTCGGCGGTTTGAATCCACAAGCCGCTTCCGAGCGTGTGCTGGAAATCTATAATACCCCCATAGAAATCCAATACGGCGGCGGCAACATTCAGGTGAACCCGACCATTCTGGGCTTTCAACTTGATACTGAATCCATGCTGGCCGCAGCGGATCTCAGCCGAACCGGCAGTTCGTTCTGGGGCGGATTTTGGGATTATCTCTGGAACCGCGACCCAAATCCGGCGCCCGTGCCATTACGCGCAACCATCACGGAAGAGCGTTTGCGCGCCTACCTGCAGACCGAAGTCGCCCCACGTTACGACCAGCCGCCTGTTGCGGCTCAGCCTATTCCGGGTACGCCTAATTTCAAACCGGGGCAGCCGGGACAAACCCTGGACATCGACCGCGCGGTACCTTTGATCGAAGACGCCCTGCGGTCTCCAACCAACCGTGTTGTCACATTGGCATATACCCAAAACGTGGCCGCGAGACCAACAATAGAGAATTTGCAAATCCTGATGAAACAGATCATTACAACATCAGGCTTCGACGGTGTGATCGGCCTGTACATGCTCGATCTCCAAAACGGACAGGAAATCCATTTCGCTTTGAATCAGGGGCAGGATATTTCGGTCGAGCCTGACGTTGCTTTCACCGCATCGAGCACTATCAAAATACCCATCCTTGTGTCATATTTCATCCAGCACGGAAAAGCGCCCGTCGACGATGCCACGAACACCGAAATCCTGAATATGATTCATCGCTCAGACAATCCTTCTTCAGACGGATTGATGGCAGAACTTGATCGCGATAGCGGACCATTGGTTGTCACGCAGGATATGCAAAAAATCGGTCTCAACAACACTTTTATTGCCGGGTATTTTGCGCCTGGTTCTCCGCTATTGCAGAGATTTTCCACACCGGCCAACCAGCGAACGGATGTCTTCACCGATCCGGATCCATACAACCAAACAACCACGTCAGATATCGGCATGTTGTTGGAGGATATTTACCAATGCGCCCAGGCAAACGGAGGCGCGCTGGTGGCCGCCTTCCCGGATAAGATCGACAAAAATGTCTGCCAGAAAATCATTAACTATTTGGAATCCGACAAGATCGGGGTATTGATCGAAGCTGGAGTTCCTGAAGGAACACCAGTGGCGATGAAACATGGCTGGGTCACAGATCTGCAGGGCATCGACCACGACTGGAGCGCGGCGGCAATTGTTTACACCCCCGGCGGAAATTTTGTCTTGTCAATTTACACCTATCATCCGGTGCAAATCGTGTTTGACCCGATCAACAAATTGTTCGCCAACCTGGCGCGATCTGTTTACAATTATTTCAACTTATCATCCCAGTAGACTATAATCGGATTATGAGCGCAGCGTTCGGACTCTTTCGTCTCCAGCAAGTGGACAGCCGTATCAGCCACATTGAAACGCGGCTGGCAAAGATCCAGGAAATATTGGGAAACGACACCGAGCTTCGAGAGGCGCTGGAACAGATAAAGGCCGCAGAAGCAGATCAGCGCGATTCGGAGCGAATCCGGCAAAAGGCCGAACAGGAAACGCACGGTCAGCAAATCAAGATCCAGCAGGCCGAGTCGAGTTTATACGGCGGAGGCGTCCATAATCCGAAGGAATTGCAGGATTTGCAGGCAGACATCCTCTCTTTAAAAAAACATCTGGCGACTCTGGAAGAGCGCGAATTGGAAGCGATGCTCAAAAGCGAAGCCGCACAGACTGTTTTACAAACCGCCCAAGCCAGTATGGAAAAAATCCAGGCGCGTCTTGGAAACGAACATCGCCAATCATTGGATGAACAGGCATCACTAATGCGCGATCTGAAAAGCCTGCAATCAGAACGCAGCGCTACTACAAACGAAGTTGTAGCAGAAATGCTTACGGTTTATGAAGATTTGCGAATGGAAAGACGCGGCGTGGCGGTGGCCGAAGTATCTGAAAATTCCTGTGGCGCATGCGGATCAACATTGTCTCCAGCAGTGCAACAAAGCGCGCGCCGCGCAACCCAATTGGTTTATTGCCCATCTTGTGGGCGCGTCCTGTACGCGAAATAAAAGCACATGAGAATTCCTGCATTTCCAAACATTGACCCTTTCTCTTTTATCTTCGCCTTCATCGTCACCAGTTTATTATGGATGAGCGGCTGGCCGCACTGGTCTATCTCAAGAAGGATCCTAACGATGGCATCATCAAACAGATTTACGGCACCATGCACGGCAACGATTCTGAACTGCGCGAAGCCGCCTACTTTACGCTCTGGGAAATCGGCGCGTCCGGTTACAAATTACCGCATCCCACACAGTATGGATATGGGTAGATGCTAATCACAAACGCAACTATCATCACCTGGGAAACGCCCAACCGCGTTCTTGAAAAACACGCCATCTACATAGCTGGCGATCATGTTCATGAAATCGGTCCAACCGCGAAGCTCGAAAAGTTGTATCCCAAATCAAAAAAACTGGACGCACACGGACAAATTGTGATGCCCGGCGGCATTTGCGCGCACACACATTTTTATGGCGCGTTCTCGCGCGGTATGGCCATCCCCGGCCCAGCGCCAAAAGACTTTCCTGAAATCCTTCAAAAACTTTGGTGGCCACTCGACAAAGCTCTGCTCGATGAAGATGTACGCTATTCTGCGTTGATCAGTTTAGTAGACGCCATCAAGCACGGCACGACCACGCTCATCGATCATCATGCTTCACCCAACGTGATTGACGGCTCGCTCGACATTATCGCTGAGGCCGTTGATCAATCCGGATTGCGCGGCGTTTTGTGCTACGAGGTCAGCGACCGTGATGGATCGGACAAAGTTGATGCAGGCATTAAAGAGAATGTTCGTTTCTTGAAACGACTGGCTGCAAATCCACATCCGCGTCTAGCCGGGACCTTTGGCCTGCACGCCAGTCTGACACTTTCGGGCGCCACCCTGCAAGCCTGCCGCGCCGCCGCGCCCGACGAAACGGGATTTCACATCCACGTCGCAGAGCACGAAGCGGACGAGTACGACAGCTTGAGTAAAACCAACATGCGTATTGTCGATCGTTTGCAAAATCAAGGAATCCTTGGTCCAAAAACCATCACCGCGCATGGCGTTCACATCGATGCACATGAAATAGAAATTCTCAAAGATACTGGCACATGGATCACCCATCAGCCGCGCTCGAATATGAACAACGCGGTTGGCGCCGCGCCAGTCGAATCGATGATGCGGGCCGGGGTTAGAGTTTGCCTCGGCAATGACGGCTTCAGCAATGCCATGTGGGACGAATGGAAAGCAGCTTATTTCCTGCACAAAATCGCCAGCCGCGATCCGCGCCGCATGGGCGGATATGATGTAACGCAAATGGCGATCCAAAATAATTCGGCGCTGGCCAATATTTTCTTCCCCGCCGCACCCATCGGACAAATTGTCCCCGGCGCCTACGCAGATTTGATCTTTGTAGAGTACCAATCCCCCACTCCCATCAGCGCTGACAATTTGCCCTGGCACATCATTTTTGGATTCCAATCGAGCATGGTTACTACCACCATCGTCGCCGGAAAAATTTTGATGAAAGACCGCCAACTCACGACACTCGATGGAGCAGAAATTGCCGAGCGCGCGCGTGAACTTGCGCCGAAGGTCTGGAAACGATATCAGGAAAATGTGGCAAAGGTTTCATGACACAAAAGGAAAACAATGACTGACGCATCCATTCTGCTTACCATCGCCGTGCTCGGCGGAACAGGCAAAGAAGGCAAAGGTCTCGCCTATCGCTGGGCGAAGGCCGGTTATCGCGTGTTGATCGGATCGCGCACCGAGGAAAAAGCAATTATCGCCGCATCTGAGATCATCCAACTTTTAGACGGCGCGTCTTCGACGGTTGGCATGTTCAATCTTGATGCAGCGCGTCAGGCCAACATCGTCGTGCTGACCGTACCGTACGCCGCGCATCGCGCAACACTCGAGTCCGTCAAAGATGCTTTGAAAGGAAAAATTCTGATCGACGTGACGGTTCCCCTCGTCCCGCCGAAAGTGACCAAAGTCCAGATGCCCGCTGCCGGGTCCGCGGCACAGGAAGCGCAGGAAATCGTCGGCGAGGGAGTGGAAGTTGCCGCCGCGTTCCAAAATATTTCCTATGAACATTTGCTTGGAGAAGGTAATGCTGAATGTGATGTGCTCGTAACTGGCACGAGCAAGGATGCACGTGCCGAAGCCATCAAACTAGTCGAAGCCGCCGGATTGACCGGTTGGGACGCTGGCCCGATTGAAAATTCGGTCGTGATCGAAGGTATGACCAGCGTGTTGATCAACATCAATAAACAATATGGCTCCACGCACGCCGGGATCAAGATCACGGGCGTTTCAAAATAATCTCGCTTCGTAGTACCTAATACGTAATAGCTATGTCTCTTACTCTCACCTCTCTGAAAGACATTCCTCTCATCCGCCACGGCGACAACCTGGCGGATATTCTTGTATCATCCCTTCAAGCACCGCAGATCAAACTTGAAGATGATGACATTCTCGTTCTCGCGCAAAAAATTGTCAGCAAAGCCGAAGGACGGATGGTAAATCTTGCAACGGTCGCGCCAAGCGAACGCGCCAAAGAACTTGCCATCCAAACCGAAAAAGACTCGCGCGTGGTTGAATTGATGTTACAGGAAAGTAACGAAGTCTTGCGCGTGCGCGTTGGAACAATCATCGTCGAGCACAAACTTGGATTTGTATGCGCCAACGCTGGCATCGACCATTCAAATGTGGCGGGAGTCGGCAACGGGAAAGAAGAATACGTTTTGCTTCTGCCTGAAAATCCTGATCGATCCGCAAAAAATATTCGAGACGAAATAGAAAAATCTACTGGCAAGGAAATTGGCGTGATGATCATCGACTCACACGGCCGCGCCTGGCGCATTGGGACAGAAGGAGTTTGTATTGGGCTTAGTGGAATTCCTGCCGTCATTGATGAACGCGGCTGGAAGGATCTATTCGGCTACACCCTGCGCGTCACACAAGTCGGCGTGGCGGATGAACTCGCCGCGGCGGCATCGCTCGTCATGGGACAAGCTGCCGAGGGCACACCTGCCGTCCACGTGCGCGGATTTCCCTATCCACTGTGCGAAGGTTCGCTAAAAGAATTGATCCGTCCGAAAGAGCAGGACCTTTTCAGATAAAAGGAGATTGTCATGAGCGATTATCTGGCAAAGCCAAAATCAGCGCCGCGCGGCGGTGTATTAATTCTTCATGCCTGGTGGGGATTAAATGATTTTTTCAAAAATTTATGTGAGAAGCTGGCATCTGAAGGTTATGTCACTCTTGCGTCAGACCTGTATAACGGTGCAACCGCCAGAACAATCCCCGAAGCAGACAAACTTCGCAAGACAGTAAAACGCGACGCGGCATTAGCGCACATACTTGACTCATTGAAGCAACTCCAATCCGAAGTTCACGGAAAATCCATAGCGACCATTGGCTTTTCGATGGGGGCGTTTTGGTCACTCTGGCTGGCAGAAGAAAAACCAAAAACTATCGCTGCAACCATACTCTTTTATGGATCGCGCGGCGGAGAATATGCATCCACGCGTTCAGCATTCCTCGGCCACTTTGCAGAGACAGATGAATACGTCTCAGACTCCAGCAAAAAGAAATTGGAAAAAGTCCTCAAAGTTGAAGGAAAAGATGTAAGCTTCTTCACATATTCTGACACGCATCATTGGTTCTTTGAAAACGACCGTCCCGAATTCAATCCGCGAGCCGCAACTTTGGCATGGGAAAGAACAATGGAATTTCTTGGCAAGCGTCTTGGCTGACATAAAATCCACATCAAATACTAATGAAAATCTTACAAGGCTTTGTTACACTCACCATAAACAACCCCGAGGAAAATAATGAAAAATATTCCCGAATCACATCAAGACCTGCTCAAGGACGAGACAAAGGCTTTCGTCTATCTTGCCACCACCATGTCGGATGGGACGCCACAAGTCACGCCGGTCTGGTTCAACACAGACGGCAATTATATTCTCATCAATTCGGCAACGGGACGCTTGAAGGACAAAAATATGCGCAACCGTCCCAGCGTGGCTTTGTGCATTGCGGATCCTAAAAATCCATATCGCTATATACAAATCCGCGGCAAGATCATTGAGTTCACGAATAAAAACGCCGAAGAACACATCGACATCCTCAACATGAAGTATCACGGCAACCCGAATTATCCAGCACATAATCCGGCGCAGCCGCGTGTAATCTATAAAGTCGAACCTCTAAAAGTAGACGCGCACGGATGAATTCCGCGCGCGACTTCCTGCGCTCGCGGCGCTCGATCCGCCGCTTCAAACCGGACCCAATACCAGACTCCGTTATCGAGCGCATTCTCACCCCCGCGACCTTTGCGCCATCGGCACACAACCTTCAGCCGTGGAGATTCGTCATCGTCAAAAATCCAGAAGCCAGAACAAAGCTCGGCATTGCGTTGACGACAAAAATGCGGGCCGACATGCAAGCCGAAGGCGCTGACCAGGCCGAAATCGAATCACGTGTCACGCGTTCGATCCGTCGCATCAACGAAGCTCCTTCAATTATTCTTTTGTGTCGCGATACAACAGCAATCCGCGTGGACATGCCTGAAGAAACGATCATGAACATCCAATCCACCGCGCTGGCCGGGATGAATATTTTGCTCGCTGCGCAGGCTGAAGATCTCGGCGCAAATTGGATCTGCTGGCCATTGTATGCAACCCATGAAACACAAAAAGCTTTGGATTTGCCTGAAAGCTGGGAACCGCAGGCAATGCTGATCGTTGGGTTTGCTGATGAACAGCCAAAAGAAAAAGAATTAAAACCACTGAATCAAATTTCAGTTTATTTATGAAAATCACCGCACTGGCTGGTGGAGTCGGTGGAGCGAAACTCGCACACGGACTCGCCCAAATTCTCCCGCCCGAAGACCTGACCGTCATCGTCAACACTGGCGATGATTTCGAGCATCTCGGCCTATATATTTGTCCCGATCTCGATACAGTCTGTTACACGTTAGGCGGACTCGCAAATCCTGAAACCGGCTGGGGTCGCAGCGGCGAAACCTGGCAAACCATTTCAAACATCGAAAAACTTGGCGGGCCAAACTGGTTCAGACTCGGCGACCAGGATTTCGCCACACACATCGAGCGCACGCGGCGATTGAAAGCGGGCGAAACGCTTTCGCAGATCACGCGAGATTTTTGTAAAGCATGGGGAATCAATCACACCATAATCCCGATGAGTAACAACCCCATTAGAACCATTGTAAGCACTGACCAAGGTGAACTTGCATTCCAGGAATATTTCGTCCATCGTCATTGCGAGCCGCGCGTCAAAGGCTTTCGATTCGACGGCGTTGAGGTAGCAAAGTCCGCTCCTGGCGTGGATGAAGCCATTGAGCAGGCCGACGCCATCGTGATTTGTCCGTCCAACCCGTGGGTGAGCATCGCGCCCATTTTAGCGGTACCCGGCATCAGGTCCAGAATTGAAGCGAAGCAAGTTGTGGCAGTATCGCCTATTATTGGCGGCCA
>JAMDBC010000142.1:0-9647 GCA_023484185.1 Chloroflexota bacterium
CACCGCGAATATATCACCACCGAAACGCTGGCCGTCTCGCTCGTGTTCGCCGAGCCGCCCGCGGACGCATCGTGCGTTGAAGGCAGATTCGGCGGAGAGAAAGTCAAAGTCGGATTGGTCAAGGCATAACGTTGCTCGAACCGCCGTCCTCGGCGGAGCTTTATATGCAAATTGAAGTTGTGACTCAAGTAGATGAAAAACTGTGGGACGCGTTTCAACGACTCGTCCCACAGTTGACGTCTAACAATCCGCCTCCTGCGCGGGATGAGCTGGCGGCTCTCGTTAAATCAGAATCGTCCACGCTGTTGATCGCCCGCTCGGACAACGGCTCTATCATAGGCGCGGCCAACCTGACGGTGTATCGCGTGCCGACCGGCATTCGCGCCATCATCGAAGACGTGATCGTGGACGCGTCCGCGCGCGGGCAGGGAATCGGTGAAGCATTGGTACGCCGCTGTTTGGAAATTGCACACACGAAAGGTGCAAGCGGCGTTTCGCTCACGTCGAATCTAAAGCGCCTCGCGGCAAATAAGTTGTATCAAAAGATGGGGTTTACGCGGTGGGAGACGAACGCGTATTATTTTAAGTTTTGATCGTAATGCGCGGGCACAGCGCCTGCCCTGAGCTTGTCGAAGGGTCGCTATGCTCTTACGAGTTTACCAAATATTTTCCCGTTGCTTTTTCCAAATCCGAATATTCGCCGCGATACTCTTCGGGCAATAGTGTAGCGAGACGATACATCATCTCGTCCACGATTTCCTGACGCATTTCGGGTGTGACTTTTGCCACGTTGGTTTCGAGCCTGAACGGTTTGCCAACGCGGATGTGAAAATCCGTCCGCTTGAATTTCTTGAGATTGGACAGGAAATTTTCCCCACCCCAATTGGCGATAGGAATGAGCGGCGCATTCGCCAGGGTGGCCAGCACTACCACGCCAGGTCTGGCACGGATCAGTCTGCCGGTTTTGTTGCGTGTGCCTTCGGGCGCAACACCGAACAGCATGCCTTGTTTCAAGGCTTGCAAAGCTTTCTTAAGCGCGGACATGTCCGCTTCACCGCGGCGGATGGGGATGATACTCCACAGGGAAAATATCCAGTTCAGGAACCGGTTGTCCCAGCTTTCGATCTTGGCCCAGCCTGAAACCGGTCGCGGATAGAGTTCCCCGAATATTAATGGCACTTCGATGGAGCCAGTGTGGTTTGCGTAAACGATCAAGGGGCCGCGCGCCTGGACTTCCTTTATGGCCTGCGCGTCGACGCGGCATAGAACGCGCAGACCAAGTTTCATGGCAGTGGTAACGAACCAGCGAAGAATTTTCATGAGGTTATTTTCTTGTCTGCGAATTCATGCGAATTATCGCAAATTTATTTTCGTGCGCATTCGTGAAGAGGAACGGACAAATTATGAGGCGCAGATAATTTCGAGGGCTTGCGGGAGCAGTTCCACGTCCAGGCTTGAACCGTCGAGGCAGATAAATTCTCCGTCCGCGTGCGCAGGGAAAGTCTTGTCCAAAGATTTGATGCTCACTGTTTTCGAGCGTCGCATTTTGATCTCAGGCAGGATAGCCTGCGTGCCTTTGATGAAGTGCGGGATCATCGCCAGGATGCGTCCCTTCGAGGCTGTCTCGGCGATGCACAGATCGAAGACGCCGTCATTGCTCTGACTTTCGGGCGCCATTTGAAAACCGCCGCCCATGCGCCGGCCGTTCATCACCGAAACCATCAGTGAGACTTGCGTAATGGTTTCAGCGTCAAGTTTGATTTCCAACTTTGGCGGATTGTAATAAAGGAAAACAGTTTTGATGACGCCGATCATATAAGCGGGCAAGCCGCGCGTCCAGCGCACCTTGACGGCCTCGTTGCCGACTGCCGCATCGAAACCGACACCGATGCCGTTTCCGAAATAGCGGCCTTCTGGGAAATCGCCGCCTTTGACGAGCCCGACATCCACCTTTTTGCGTTTGTTTTCTTTGAGAGCCTTCAAGCCATCTTCGAGATTGGTCGGAATGCCAGTGCCTCCTGCGAAGTCGTTGCCAGTGCCGATGCTGAGCACAGCCAGCGCAGGTGACCTGCCATTCATGCACGCTCGCATCACGCCGTTCAAGGCCTCGTTGAGCGTGCCGTCGCCGCTGGCCGAGACGATCACATTGTAGCCATCATGCGCGGCCTTTTCGGCCAACTCGAGCGCGTGCATCATGCGTTCGGTACGGACAAGTTGATAATCGAAATTGTTGGTCTTCAGGAATTTTTCGATACGCGGAATTGATTTTTCTCCCAGCCCGTGTCCCGCAACTGGATTAACGATCACATAATATTTCACAGCCCACTCCCAATATGGAATGGGCCAAGTTTAACACAAATCTTTTTTTTGTCGGCCGCTAATCTTTGCAATTGCGCTGATCGAAATCGTTAGTGTTGATTGGTGGATTAACTTTTTACACTTTTTGTGTCTTGCGGTAGTGCGCAGGGATGCCGCTCATCGTCTCAGCCAGCCGGTCTGCCAGTTCGTCCAACTCGTATTCGCTTTCGTGTTCAAGCGCTGTTTGGATGCGAGTTAACCGCTCGACGAGTTCCTTCATCTGTGCCTGGAACGCCGCCAGCGCCTCGCCGTTTGGATTGCTCCGCAGTTCCTGTGTGGTCTGGTGTGCGTCTTCCACCGCCTGCATGGCATGTTGAATATTCTCAACGACCTCATTCCAATCTGTCATGGCACACTCTCCTTTCGAATTGGTCTCCATTTCACAATAGCACACTACGGATGCGATTGCAAGTAATCTTCGGGAGTGTCAATATCCTGCAAAGTGCTGGCGGTATCCAATTCCACATAGTGAATAATTTTTGCGTGCCGATCTAAGAATTCACGCGGCGTTTGTGGGGCGCGCATCTTTAGTAATTCGTCCCACAGTTCGCGCGCCACCAGCCAAGGATGTCCGCGCTGCATTTTATAACTGGGGACGATGATCGGGGGCTTGGTTTCTTTATATTCCTGCAGGATGCGTTGCACGCTTCTTACCTGGACCTGAGGCTGGTCGCCGAGACAGATCAGTGCGGCGCTCGCCTCATGCTTTTTTGCCGCCAACCCAGTCTGGATGGAGCTTAGCATTTCACCCTGTGCGTAATTTTCGTTGAAGACAGTTTGCACCGATTTGCCGATCAGCATCTCGACTTGTTTGCGCGCTCCGCCGGTGACGACCAAAATATCGTTCATGCCGGCGGTTTGAAGCGTTGAAATAACTGTCTGTAAAACCGTGCTTCTGCCCCAGGGCATCAGCATCTTGGGTTGTCCCATTCGTTTCGAATCGCCGGCGGCGAGGATGATGGCAGTGATCATATTCGATTTGCCTTGATTTCTTTAATGTGTGTCATCTCCAACCAATCTTTGATAATCTTCAGGCCTGTCTACATCCAATAATAATCGGTCATCGTGCCACGGCAAGTACTCGACGCGGTGTTTATCGAAGATGGCTCGTCCGCCCACGTCACCTTTCAACTTCAACAGATCGGGAAAGGTCACACGGTCAAATAAGACCGGGTTGGCGCGTCGCTCATTCAGCACCAGTGGCGCGACGATGGGATAAAATTCTGTTGCATGATGAGCGACGAGCGCCCGGATAACATCCGCGTGGATTTGTGGCTGGTCGGCCAGCAGGAAAATGACGGAACCTGTTTCCGGTGGTAAAGCCTGCACGCCTGTGCGGATGGATGAGGCCTGTCCGCTTTGCCAATCTCCATTCAAGACTGTCTTCACCGGCAGATCCTGAAGCGCGGCTTCAACCTGATCTGCGTTGGAACCTATCACAACTATAACAGGAAAAAGTCCGGCTTCGAGCGCGGTCTTTGCTACAGCGCGGACGAATGGTTCGCCGCGCCAATCGAGTAGTTGTTTGGGTTGGCCGAAACGTTTTGATGCTCCCGCGGCGAGGATGATGCCTGCTGTGGGTTCGAAGGTTTGAAGGTTTGAAGGTTCCAGCGTTCCGACGATAACGGAGTTGAATTTTCCCAGCAGGGCATTTGCCATTTTGCCGCCGATGGATTGTAGTTCCGGCGTATCGGCTTGATTGAGTAAAACTATTTTGCGTGCCTGCGCCGGGATATTTTTCAATCCACCGTTGGGATGGATTAGCGCGTGGATAAGCGAGTCGCTGGTAATTGCCTCGTTGATTTTCAGCCCGCTCAATTTTGCGAAGGTTTCCGCTCGGTGGACAGTTTCATCTGTCAATGGCTTTCCCAATCCAGACAAGCCAGTTACAACGAGGACAGAATCAACAAAGCTTGGAATGGCTGGTTCGTGAGCGGCTGGTGCTTTGAGCGGCTTCTGACGTGCGCCGTCGGCTTCGATGAGCAGGGGAATGTTTAGTTTTTTGGCTTCTGCGCGTAGCCAGAATAATATATCTTGGCTGACACTGTCTGTTCGATTATCTTGACGAAGCAGGCCGGTGACCAGAGTCACGCCGTCGAAACGGAGGCCCGCCAACTTGTTCGGCGAGGAAGCGATAATATGTTGATCCGCAAGTGGAATTTGCCATTCGCCAAAATGAGTCGTGGCTGTTATGATGACTGGTCCGGTAAATTGCCTGGCGATTTGAAACAAGGCTGTGGTCTTGCCCCCCGCGCCGACAATTGCGATGCAGGATGTTTGCGAGAGGCGTAGCGCGCGAAGAAGTTGCATTTCTAAATTGTAACCGCTCCCCATTTGTTCGGTTGGAAATGGGGAGCGGCATTAGGTGGTAGGTGCAAATTGCGGTTACCAGATACGGATGACTTCTCCGGCATAGATCCAGCTTGGACTCCAGATTTGCGGGTTGAGTACTTGTAAATTGTAGAGGCTGGTGCCGTTGCGGACAGCGATGTTAAAAAGTGTATCTCCGTATTGGACGGTGTAGTAAACAGGCACGGCAGGCAGATTGATGACTTGTCCGGCATAGATATAGTTTGCATTCCAGATCTGTGGATTGACGGCAAGAATGTCATTCACGCTGACGCCTATCCGTCCGGCGATGATAGCGAGTGTCTCGCCCCATTGGACGACATAGGTTCTGCCGGATGAGGGATAGTATTGCGGCGTCCCGTGGTAATGTGAGCTTCCAGGGATGACGAGTATCTGACCAGCGTAGGCCCAATAGCCGAGGCCGGGGTTGGCGAGTTGTAAATCATAAACTGTGACGCCGCACAGTTGCGCAATACCGCCAAGTGTATCTCCCCATTGCACATAATAAGTCGAACCGCAGCCTCCCCAGGCGCTTGCACTGCCGGTGCTGCCCAAAGATGCCAGCACAATTGCGGTGAGAACGACGAGTTGTAAGATCCTTTTACCAGTCATGTCGAACCTCCTTAAGATAAGCAAGGCGCGTATCGAAAAAAGACTGGGTGCTCTGCGGATACAGAACATCCAAGAATTCTATGAATACTATACAGAATTCTTGTTGATAATTCAAGTATGAAAATAGTCAGCTAAAACGGGGGAAAGCTTTTCTCTTAAATCACCAAAGTCTGGCGCGTATCTCCGGTTTGGACAATAGCACCTCCAACACGGCGCCGCCAACAGCCAGCGCTTTATCCGAAATCAGAAAGCACAGACTGCGGTCATCGCGTGGGTCGAGATCGCCGATCTTCATTCCTTTGGTTGCCAGGATGCCCGGATACAAAAGTCCGCGCAAGGTACCGGCGAAAGGTGCGGTGATGACTTGATCGTCAATGGCCGCGATCGGTTGGCCCGACTCGAAATGTTCCCCGATGCTGGCCTCGGAATTAAATACCCCATCGATCGGGGCGCGCAACACGCGGCGCGGGTCGCCTTCGGGTTGGGAAGTGTCGGAGGAGGCAGAGCCGTCCCAGATGACGCGGCCAAGAGTGTGTCCGCGTTGGGTTTCGATCACAGCGTCGGCGTCAGTCGGTGCGGTGAAGCCCGGCCCAAGTCCGATGTGGAGAAGCGGGCGGATGGGCAGCGGTTCGGGCGGCTGTTTGATAAGTCTCGCATCCACCACAATCGATGCCTGCGGATTCGCCAGCAGCGCATTACTGAGAAATTTGACGTTAGGGTCGATCAGCACAGGAATCTCACCCGCCAATGCAGTCTACGAGAGTACGTGCGGCGAAACGAGGCGGGCAGCCACGTCCTCGACTGTGCACGTACTCTCGTAGACTGCATTGGCGAATGCCACCGTGCGGCGGACGGCCAATGGCTGCGCGATCTCGGTGATGACAATTTGTAATCCCGCGCGATGCAAACGAAGCGCTACGCCGCTTGCCAGATCACCGCCGCCGCGAATAAGAATAATAGCTGACATTAAACTTGCTCCGATTGTTCCTGCAATAGATGGCCGAAGGCGTAGAGAGTAACGTATACAAAAAGGAAAAACAGCGCGTAGAGCGAGATGAAACCAATGGAGCGTACGCTTGGGTCCATGGCTTGATTAAGTAGCTCGGTGGCGATGCCAAATGGGTTGCTGAGAAAATCCCAGCTATTCCAGCGGACGAAGCGCCCGATATAAATTCCGCCGCTTGATAACAAAGAAACTACGAAGACAAATACCCAGCCCACTGTGCGCCCAAATTCGCGCCGGATGATATTCTGCATGAGGTAAAGCGAAGTGACGCCGAGCAATAATCCCGTCCACGCAAACCAAACCAGCATGATCACGTCGAACCATATCGGCACGCGGCCGCCCTGGTCGCTCAAATGTTGAAAGTCGGTCAGAATATAGGGCGCGTTCGGGAAAAAGATCAGCCACAAAAGAGCGAAAGCCGGGATGACGATATAAACGAGATAGCGCCGCCATGAAAGGGCATAGGCCAGATATGCCAGCACGAAGGGAATCCATGCCAGCGACAGATTCCAGATCAGACCGACGTAGCGGGTTGAATTGCCGTATGCTACGCGTGTCAATACCAGCGTGATACAAGTTACCGACGCGGCGGAGAGAAGAAGAAAAAGGCTGACTGTATATTTGTGACGATCAAAGATATGTAGAAGTTTTTTCATCATTTTTTTCTCAGGAAATTTATCAAGATCGGGTTGACGATTTCGGGCTGCTCAAAATGCGGGATATGCCCGGTATCCTCGATGGGATGGAATTCCATTCCCGGAACGGCGGCGACAATATCTGCGCTGTGTTCAAAGGGCAGGGTTTGGTCGTCACGTCCCCAGAAGAGCAGAACAGGCTTGGATAATTTTCCAAGTTGGTCGTAGATAACCGGATGGCCGCTGACCATTTTGCTGCGCAGCGTGGACAGGATGGCGCGCTTGAAGCCGCGATATTGCATCTGGACACGATATTTTCCCTGGAACATTGCAACGTGTTCGGGGTCAAAGAAATCGGATGCCGCGCCCTTGACCATATTCTCCGTTCCAGCCAAACCAAGGATCAACTCACTGACTCCAGGCAGGAAGGCCGCTTTGTAAAGCCATGATAGCGGCATGCCTTGCTTTCCAACCGGGTCGATCAATACCAGCTTGCGGACTCGTTCAGGAAATTTCACGGTGAACGCAGTTGAGATGGGACCGCCCATGGACAGGCCAACCAGGCTTACTTGTTGAAAATCAAGTTCATCCAACAGTTCGTGCAGTTGGCGGACGAACAAATCCATGTTGTATTTTTTGCGCGGGCGGTCGGAGAAGCCGCGTCCAAAGAGGTCATAGCGCAAGACGCGGAATCCGGCCGAGGTCAGGGCTGCGAACGTGATGTCCCAAATGAAGTACGGGACAGAGAATCCGTGAACTAACACGACCGGCTGGCCGCTTTCGGGGCCGCCGAGTTCGTAGTGAGCGACGCCGTCTGCAAGTTTGATGAAAGAGCCGGGCAGTGATGCGCGTTCCGCGTTATTCAAGTCTTTATTTTCACCGCGATATGGAAAGGACATTTTTGTGTTGAATTAAATATTTCCCAACGCCCGCAGGACGCGTTCCGGCGTGAACGGAAACTCGTTGATCCACACGCCGGTTGCATCGTGAATGGCGGCTGCAACGGCGGGAGCGTAAGGCAGGAAAGGCAATTCACCCATGCCGCGTGCGCCCCACGGCCCGTTTGGATCAGGGACTTCGACGATGACCGATTCAATTTTTTCTGGAATGTCGAGCACGGTCGGCAAAAGATAGGTGCTGAGTTGATCGCTTAACACACGTCCGTCTTTGGTTTTGAAATCTTCAGTGACCGCGTATCCATGCGCCTGCACGATTGCGCCTTCAATTTGTCCGACCACCAGATCGGGGTTGATGGCCTTGCCAACATCGTCGGCAGAGACCACACGCAAGACACGCACATGACCGGTCTCCGTATCCACTTCAACTTCAACGGCCTGCGCCACATACGCATACGAAAAGTTCGGCATGGAGTAGCCGGTCTCTTTATCCATGTGGGTTGTGGGCGGAGCGAGATATTTGAATTCTGCAATAGCTGGATGTTCCTCGGCTAGCCATTTTGCGAGCGCAGCTTCCGCTGCGCCTTTGATGGCATTGCCAGCCATGAAGGTCATGCGCGAGGCCGACGCTGAACCGGGGTTGCCTTGCGTGGCAGAGTCAGAACTCGTTACGGTTACCAAATTTGCAGAAACGCCGACAGCCTCCGCCGCCATCTGCGCCATCACCGTGTGCGTGCCTTGTCCAACCTCGGCACCGGCGTGATGCACGATCACCTTTTCGATACTGCCATGGCCGTGCAGTTCGACCTTCGCCCAGCAATTTTCCTGATAGCCGAACGAGAAGCCAACGTTCTTAAACCCGGCGGCAAAACCGACACCGCGCGCGATGGGCGATGGGCGACGGGTAACCGTCGGAGATTTGTGGATGGATTTCCAACCGAACTTTTGCGCCGCGGCTTCGATCACTTGCGGCACGCTTACCGGACTTGGAGCCGGAGTGCCCACCCCAAGCGTTAACCCATCCCGGAGCGCGTTCTTCAGGCGAAGTTCCACCGGATCCATGCCCAGTCTTTCGGCGAGTTTATTCATCTGACATTCGGCCATGAACAAAGCTTGTGGCGCGCCGAATCCACGAAAGGCCGCACCGGGGATGTTGTTTGTGTAAACGCCGTACACATCTGTTTTCACGTTTGGAATAAAGTATGGGCCGGTTGAAGTGATGGTGGCATTTCCTAAAACTTTGTTGCTGGTGTACATGTACGCGCCGCCGTCGCTGATCAATTCGCTTTCGGCCGCGACGAGCTTACCGTCTTTGGTGACGCCCCATTTGGCCTTGATGGTGACCGGGTGACGCTTGGCGTGTCCGATGATGGATTCACGGCGGCTCCAGATGATCTTGACCGGGCGTTGCAGTTTCCAGGTGGCTAGAGCCAGCGCAATCTGCACCGAGAGATCTTCGCGTCCGCCGAACGCGCCGCCGATGGCGGGATAGATGACGCGAATGCGCTCGTCTGGCAGGCCGAGCGCGTGGGCAATCGTTTCGCGGTCGGCGTGTGTCCATTGACCGGCGCAAGCGATTGTAACGTGGCCTTCCTCGTCCATGTACGAGAGCCCCGCTTCGGGTTGAAGATAAGCATGTTCCTGTGCGGGAGTGTGATACTCGCCCTCAATGATCACGTCAGCTGATGCGAACGCAGCATCCACATCACCCTTGCGGATTTTATAGTGGACACATATATTCGTGTCGCCGCGGTCTGGATGCAGGATAGGCGCGTCAGCTTTCATCGCTTC
>JAMDBC010000142.1:9679-10016 GCA_023484185.1 Chloroflexota bacterium
GTATAAGGCTTCGATGAACCGGGTCCGCAGAAAACGGGCTGGTCAGGGATTTGCAATCCGTATTCGTTTACCGGAACATCTTTGGCTGTGTAGACTGCCACAACGCCGTCCGCTACTTCAGCTTTGCCCGTCTGAATGCTTTTTACGCGCGCGTGGGGCCGTTCGGCGAACAGGATTTTCATGAATAGCATGCCTCGCATTGAGAGGTCGCCGGAGTAAGGCGCCTTACCAATGACTTTGTCGTTGGCGTCAACGCGGGGGAAGGACATTTTTGTGTTGAATTAAATATTTCCCAACGCCCGCAGGACGCGTTCCGGCGTGAACGGAAACTCGTTGA
>JAMDBC010000149.1:0-279 GCA_023484185.1 Chloroflexota bacterium
CTCACTTTCGTGCAGACCCGTTCCAACGGTCAGGGCGTGACCGGAGTAGATGAGCGCGTTGAGTCCAATGGTCGGCACGCCGAGATCGGCCAGGAAATCCAGCGTGTCGGGAATCTTGTGGACATTGGTGCGTAACATCGTGGTATTGGTCATCACGTAAAGTTTTGAATTCAGCACATTCTTCAAACCCTGAATGGTTTGTTTGAATGCGCCTTTGGCGCGCATCATCTCGTCATGGATTTGCTCGTCGCAGGATTCAACTGTGATCTGCACGTGGTC
>JAMDBC010000149.1:289-9948 GCA_023484185.1 Chloroflexota bacterium
TTCTCGTCGATGAGACGGCGGGCGTTGGTGTTGAGACCGGTGATCTGACCGTTCGTTTCGGCGCGGTGAATCAATTCAGGCAGGTCATTTCGCAAAGTCGCTTCGCCGCCGGTAAAAACGATGTGGGGAATACCGAGCGCCCAAAGTTGATCAATGATCTTGAACCAATGCTCGGTGGTGAGTTCGGGGAAGTTGCGTTCGCGGGCGTTGTAACAGTGGGCACAATCGTTGTTGCAACGATAGGTGACGGCCAGATCCATGCGATAGGGCGCAGACGGTCGCGCGCTGAACGGCATGGTCGTTTCCAGGAGGAGTTCATGGATCGGACACGCGCCGTCGGGAAGGATTAGGTTGGAAAGTTGACAGTTGAAAGTTGAAAGGTCGTCTAAAGCCTGGCGTTTGCTAATTCGATATTGTCGCTGAATTGCATTAACGGCTTCTTGTTCGTGAATGCCTTCCAAAATCATCCATGCCATAAAAGCCGCGGTCGGGTTTAAGTGCATCACGCGGTTGGCGTTGACGATCAGCGTGCCGGTTCCATCCGGGTCAACTCGCAGGTGGATGCGCGATTTTTCATCCGTGTTTTCGCGGATATAGTGATAAAGCCCCGACGATGGACTACTGACTGTAGACCGTTGACCGAAGACAGATTTGAGTGAACTGATATTAAACATGGACACCTTTAAACTTTCAACATTGAACCTTCAACCGAATTATCTTCCGCCGCCGGCGCAGGCACATGCGCAACCTGCACAGGCACAAGCGCAGGCGCAACCGCCGCCACCGCTTCTGCCGCCGCGAGAACCACTGGCTGAAGGTGGGGGCGGAGGATTGGTCGCGTTGGTCACTTTGCCGGTGAATGTGTTCAAGTCGCCGATGACTTTGCTTGAGAATGTCTGTACGCCGGTGACCATCGAAGCCGCGATGCTCGCGCCGGGCAGGGCGGAGGAGCCGCGTCCAGACAAGCCCGGGAATGATGCGGCGGGAGCCGCTGTCGGCGTGGGATGATACGTGGGGTCGAAATTGCCCCACCACATCGGCATAAAGATCGGGCCGGTAAATGTGCGCCGCGTGCGGTCGTCGTATTCTTTATCGAGCATGGTCCATTCGAGATTTTCATCGAACTTCTGGCTCTTGACTTCGGGCGTGTCCGCCGCCGAAACTTGCGCCCAGGCTTGTTCCATGATGTTCTTGTAATAGGCAACGGTTTCGTTGCGGCTGAAGCCCTTCATTTTTTCCGAGACGGATTTGACGAGCGCCACCATCATGTTTTGCATCGCCGTCTGACGCGCTCTCGGATCGTTGATCTTAAAAGCGCCCAGGAAAGCGGACTCGTAATCGTGCAGATCGGCGGGAGGCGGGTCGGTTACCTGGACCTTGAGCGGCTCGCGCGAAACGACAGATGCCGCACCTTTTTTGATGACGCTGAACAAGGTCATCGTCATTACTTTGTCGAGCGATGTTTCCATCAATATCGCAGCCTCGACGGCGGTCAGGCCGCGCTTGATGCCGTGACCTTCGATACCGATCTTCGGAGGGATGTATTGCAGTTTGCGGCGGCTGCCTTGAATGGCGCTTAGGATCGGCAAACCGAAGAACATGAAACCGAAGAAGCCAAAACAAAGGACGGTTCCTAGATTAGCAATCAGGCCAGCAATCAGCCCAGCAAAATCAAAGGCGGGCGCGGTGATGATTGTATCGGCTGGCACGTACGAGGCTGGAAAGGACGCGCCGAAAGTATATTCTGTATAGCTGTTGGCAGTCGAACTGCTCCACGTGTAGGTGACGCGACCCGAACTATCCAGCGCGGTCTGCGGTTGGGATGGAAAACCGGAGGGAGCGTTGTGCCAACGCGGTTCCGTGGGCTGGACACCGGGCGGCAGATGGAAGGTCACGGTCATGTCTGTGTTGCCGACCACATATTGCGATCCGAAATAAGTCGGGGCAAAATCGCCGCTGGCATATTTGTTGTCATTGCTGTCGGGATATAGAACACCAGTGATCTTGCCGACATACACATGAACTGATCCGCTTTTGCCGGGTGGAATGGTTTGCCCGCCCATCACAACCGAAAAACCCGAACCGCTTCCTTGATAGTCGCTGGAGGAGACGCTCACGTTCTGGCCGTTTACATCAGCCGTGACGGTGCTCATGTCGAAATTGTTGTTGGGCATGCCAACGTCAACGAAGTCAATGGGATGTGCTTCGGCTTGGTTAACAAAATCGAACGTGTATTCGATGGACTCGGTGCCATCCGCATTCCAAAACACATCAACGGATTCCTTGGGCACGCTGAAAAGATAAGATGATTGTGCAAGTGCGCTGGCTGGTAAAGCCAACGCACTGAGCAGAATGAAGATGGATATTAGAAGTTTTCGAAGCATGAGACCTCCTGGTTGATGTCACGTATCAGGTGTCAAGTGTCACGTGACACCTAGAACCTGACACCTGAACCTTGGTACTACCATTTTGGTTCTTCGGTCATTTGATAGATGGTATGACAATATGGGCAGTTGACCATCGGCGCGCCATTGACAAGTGTGATGTCCTTGGCGCTCAGGGTTCCGCCGCATTCTTTGCATTTGACTTCTTCGATCTTGGTCTGACCGGGCAGATCGACTTTCATCGTGACCTGCTGAACGACTTCGGTTTTTGTTCCGCGCATCCCGGCGTAGATCAGTCCCGCCCCGCCACCTAAAAATAGAACGCCGACGCATCCGAAAGCAAGGCCAAACGTCAGCCAGTTGGAACTGCCGGTGGCGGAGGTCGAACCGATCACATTTAATACGCCATAACCAAGCAGACACAAGCCGATCAGAAATAAGACTCCTGCGCCGATGTATAAGAAGGTTTTGCCCATGGATGATTCTCCTGAGTTGGTATACGTGAAGTGTAGCATTTTCGTTTATACCGCACAAATGACATTTGTCCTGATATTTTGCCTAATATTGTCCAATTCTTGGATGAGATGTTTGGCTGTATACTTGCCCTTGTCATTGCGAGACGGTGTTCTTCCGTCGAAGCAATCCCCAGTAAACGGATAGATCTCACCAAGGGTTCTTTCCCAATTAATCGGAGATTGCTTCGTCGCAAAGAGCAAGAGCGCTCCTCGCAACGACTTGATGAAATGACAAAAGGAACTTAACATGACGTTCTACGATCAATACAAAAAATGGCAGGAAAATACTCTCAGGAAGTCTTTGGAAAAATCGTCGGAGCGGAAAACACGCTTCGAAACGTCGGCAGGCATCGCGGTCCCACGTGTGGCGTTGCCTGATGGCGGTGGTTTCGATACGCCCTGTAGTCTCGATACGGCGGAGGAACGCCGCCTACTCGCCCACCAGGATTATCTTGAAAAACTCGGCTTCCCGGGCGAGTATCCGTATACGCGCGGAGTCCAGCCGACGATGTATCGTTCGCGGTTTTGGACGATGCGTCAGTATGCGGGGTTCTCCACGGCGGAGGAATCCAATAAACGCTATCGCTATTTGTTAGGGCAAGGTCAAACGGGGCTGAGTGTCGCTTTCGACCTCCCAACTCAAATTGGGTATGATGCGGACCAAGCGATCGCGCAAGGCGAAGTGGGGAAGGTGGGCGTTTCGATCTCGTCCATTCACGATATGGAGCAGTTGTTCGACCAGATTCCGCTCGACAAGGTTTCGACTTCGATGACCATCAACGCTCCCGCAGGCGTTTTGCTGGCGATGTACATTGCGGTGGCCAAGCGTCAGGGCGCGGACGTGCGCCAGTTGCGCGGCACCATCCAGAACGACATTCTCAAAGAGTACGTGGCGCGCGGCACGTATATTTTCCCGCCCGCGCCTTCGATGCGACTCATCACCGATATCTTTTCATTTTGTGCAAAAGAAATGCCGTATTGGAACACGATCTCGATCTCGGGCTATCACATCCGCGAAGCAGGCTCCACCACTGTGCAGGAAGTTGGCTTTACGCTTGCCAATGGGATCGCGTATGTGGAAGCCGCGCTCAAGGCTGGGCTGGATGTGGACGCCTTCGCGGGTCAGCTTTCGTTCTTCTTCAACGCACACAACAACCTGCTCGAAGAGGTCGCCAAGTTCCGCGCCGCGCGTCGCTTATGGGCGAAGATCATGCGCGAACGTTTCAAAGCGCAAAAGCCATCCAGTTGGCAATTGCGTTTCCACACGCAGACCGCTGGCTCCACGCTCACCGCGCAGCAACCTGAAAACAACGTTGTGCGCGTAACTCTCCAGGCTCTTTCCGCCATCCTCGGCGGAACACAGAGTCTGCACACCAACAGCATGGACGAAGCCCTGTGGCTTCCAACGGAGAAATCCGTCCGCGTCGCGCTGCGTACACAGCAGATCATCGCCTACGAGTCGGGCGTGGCGGATTCGGTTGATCCGCTAGCGGGTTCGTATCTGATCGAACATCTGACCGACGAGATCGAAAAAGGCGCGGGCGATTACATCGCAAAAATTGACGAGATGGGCGGCGCGCTACAAGCCATTGAACGCGGCTACATGCAGAACGAGATCCAAAACGCCGCCTACACCGCACAGCAGGAGATCGAGCGCAAAGAGCAGATCGTGGTGGGCGTCAATCAATTTCAGGTGGATGAAGAACTTGGGTTGGAACGTTTGAAGGTTGATCCCGCGATTGAACTCGGACAGCGTCAACGACTCGCCAACTTGCGCGCCAATCGGGATGCGGCTAAGGTTGCAAGTTTACTCAGCCAACTCGATAACCTGGCACGTGGAACCTCGAACCTGATACCGCTTTTCATCGAATGTGTCGAAAACGACATTACACTCGGCGAGATTTGTAACACGCTGAGAGGCGTGTGGGGGGAGTATGTGGCGCAGGGGTTTTAGATTTATAATCAGGAAAGACTCGGAGGTTGCCATGACACTTTTAGAACAAATCGAAAAACAATTAAGCGCTTTGCCTCCTGAAAAACAAAGTGAGGTACTGGATTTCATTGCGTTCCTGCAACAACGCGCCAATGCTTCACAACTTGTAAAGCGACGCCCACTAAAAAAACACAACGCCTTCGGCTCCTGGAAAAATCGCAAAATTGATGCGATCAAGTATCAACAAAGCCTGCGCGCCGAGTGGGGTATTTGATGATTGCGGTCTTTGACACGAACATCGTGATTGACGCCCTCAACGGTGTTGCTAAAGCCGACGATGAATATAACCGTTACGAGCGTGTGCTTATCAGTCGTGTCACATGGATGGAAGTATTAATTGGTGCAGAGGGCGATGACTCGGAACTGCGCGATTTTCTGGAAACACATTTTGAGATCACCCCGCTTGATTTGGCAGTGGCAGAGACAGCCGTGCAGTTGCGCCGCGAACATCGTATTCGCCTGCCCGATGCAATAATCTGGGCGACTGCATGCGTGAATGAGGCTGTATTGGTCACACGCAATACAAAAGACTTCAAGCCTGATTGGGATGGTATTCATCTGCCCTATACAATTTAGTGAGCATCAAGTGACAGTCAATTCGAGAAAGTGACTGTCACTTTTTATTTGGATAATCTCATGCCGCACTTCATGGAATGCGTAAGTGCCAGAACTTCCGGTGCGAAAACGACATCACGCTGGGCGAGATTTGCAACACGCTGAGAGGTGTGCCTGCCCCCGCACTTTGGGGGTGAGGGTGAGTATGTGGCGCAGGAGTTTTAGATGCTGGAAATTTGATGTTCAAATCGTTAATGGATTTCTATTTGCATGGTAATATGAATGAGCAGCAAGTACATTGGAGTAAAAGCCTTATGCCAACTAAAAATACCATTCCTTCTAAAGACGAAAAACTTATTGAGTTTCTCACTGAGGACTTTCGTGATACCGCTATGCATTTAAGGGATAGAGTCCACCCGTGTGAGTGTCCGCGCCGTTGCCAGCCATAACGTCCGCGTGGAAGTGGGGCATGATTGGTCAGTCCCTTGCGAGGATATGTCGGTTTTTCAAGGTGTATAATTTAAGCAGAGACAGGAGACCATCATGACCCGAACTTTTACGGCTTTAATCCATAAAGAAGATACCTGGTATGTGGCAGATTGTCCCGAAGTGGGGACGGTCAGCCAGGGAAAGACTGTTGAAGAAGCGGTTGCTAATCTCAAAGAGGCAACTGAACTCTATCTGGAAGAGTTTCCCTTACCGGAAACCAACCATCCATTGTTGACCACCTTCGACGTAACGACTTATGCCTAATTTGCCATATCTGTCTGGAAAGGAAATCATCCGTGCATTGGAACGGCTTGGTTTCGTTCAAGCGCGTCAACGTGGAAGTCATGTCGTCATGAAAAAGTCCATGCCAGAGGGAAGTGTTGGTTGCGTTGTCCCTCTGCATGGCGAAGTGGCAATCGGAACACTGCATAGCATCCTCAAACAAGCGAAAATTTCACCAGACGAATTCATAAAAGCTATAAAGTAAATCGGAGTCGAAAGGCTCCGATTTTTATTTCATCCCTTCCCAAATGAAAACGACGCGTTATACTTCACCAACTTATGGAACTCTCGACTATTATTCATTTATTAGGCGACATCCTTGGGGATGTCATTGGCGAACTCGAATCGCCGGAACTCTTCGCAACAGAAGAACGTATTCGCGTTGCCGCGAAAGATCGTCGGGGTGGAAAGGCGGATGCGGCGCGCCAGCTTGAGGCGCAGGTCGAAGCGTTAAATGTCAACGATGCGCGCGCCATCGCGGCCGCCTTCACCACATATTTTGATCTTATCAATCTTGCGGAAGAAAATCGCCGTTCGCGTCAATTGCGTGAGCGTGAAAGATCGCTGTATCCAAAGCCGCTGAACGAATCCATCGGCGCGGCAATCGCTGAGCTCAAGCAACAGGGCGTTACGCCCGAACAAATTCGAGCATTGCTCGATGGGCTTTCGATTGAGCTTGTATTGACCGCGCATCCAACCGAGTCGCGCCGCCGCACGGTGATCTCAAAAATTCAACGGCTTGCGCGCCTGCTCGACCAACTTTCAAACGAAGAAATTTTGCCGCATCAACGCAATAAAATTCTTTTATCCATTCGCGCGGACATCGCCGCGCTGTGGTTGACGGATCGTCACCGAACCACACGTCCTGCTGTGACGGATGAAGTCCGCACCGGATTGCATTTTGTCGAATCTGTTTTTTGGGATGCACTGCCCGCGCTTCATGATGACCTTGATCGCGCCCTCGCTTCTTATTACCCCGAAGTCAGGTCGCCGATAAATTGGCTGCGTCTCGCCTCGTGGATGGGCGGCGACCGCGATGGCAATCCGAATGTGACTCACAAGGTCACTGCCGAAACGCTCCGCCTGCATCGCGGCCTCGCCGTGGAAAAACATCGTCATATTTTGCAAGACCTTGCGCGTCGACTCAGCATGAGCAATCGCCTGCTTCCGCCTCCGCTCAAACTCACAAAGTGGATCGAAGCGCGCCGTCCGCTTCCGCCGCATGTCGCCTACATCGAAGAACGTTACGCCGCCGAGCCTTATCGTCGGGTGTTGTCGTTGCTCTCTGCCGATCTTGCCGATGCCTCGCGCGATGACATGACCTTTCACTTGCTCGAACACACGCCGCATCAAGCGCGCATCAGCGTGAACGATTTGCTCAAGCCCATCGAAGTGATTGCCGCGCATTTGCCCGCTTCGCTTGCGCATGATGAAATCCAAAATGTTCGCCGTCAATTGGAAATCTTTGGCTTGCATTCGATGCGCCTGGATATTCGTGAAGAATCGACTCGCTTTAAATCCGCGCTCGGTGAAGTTTTGTGCGCGTTGAATCTTGCGGATGATTTTTCTGCGATGAATGAAGATGAAAAACTCTCGCTTCTTACCAGACTTTTATCTGCTCCACTCCCCGAACTTTCCCCCCGTCCCGGAATTACTTCCGCCACCTCCGAGACCTGGGCTTTGTTCCAACTCATTGCGCGCGTGCGCGCTGTCTACGGCGCGGAATTGCTTGGCCCGCTTGTGATCTCCATGTGCAAATCCGCCTCCGACGTTTTATCCGTGCTCCTGCTTGCGCGCTGGACGGGTTGTGATTCTGGTTTACAAATTGTTCCGTTGATCGAAACCATTGAAGACTTGCAAGCCGCGCCGTCTATTTTGGAAAATCTTTTTACCCTGCCAGCTTATCATGAGCATCTTGCCACTTGTAACAACGCACAGATGGTGATGATCGGTTATTCAGACAGCAACAAAGATGGCGGATATGTCATGGCAAATTGGGCTTTATATCAGGCGCAGGAACAGATTACCGAAGTCGCCCGCGCTCACAATGTGACCCTGACTATTTTTCATGGCCGCGGCGGGACGATTGCGCGTGGGGGAGGCCCAGCTAATCGCGCCATCCGCGCCCAGCCTGTTGGCAGTATCAACGGTCGCTTCCGTCTCACCGAGCAAGGCGAAACTATTGCGGCGCGTTATTCCAACCCCGAACTCGCGCATCGTCATCTTGAACAAATTGTTCATGCGGTTCTATTGGCATCATCGCCTGTCAATACTGAGCCTGATATTCCTTACGCTTGGCGCGCGGAAATGGATTTAATATCTGCAGCAGCGCGCAAGGTTTATCGTCAGTTGGTTTATGAAATACCCAGCTTCATCGAATTCTGGCAGGCGGCGACTCCGCTGGATGAGATCAAACGAATGCATATCGGTTCACGTCCTGCCGCACGCACGCAAAGTAGTGAGGTCGCAAAAATCCGCGCCATTCCCTGGGTCTTCTCGTGGATGCAAAGCCGCTTCAATCTGCCCGGATGGTTTGGTCTTGGCTCCGCGCTTGAATCTGCAAAAGATGTTTCACTTCTGCGCGAGATGTACGATGGCTGGCCGTTTTTCAAAACCATGCTCGATAATTCAGAAATGTCCCTGATCAAAGCCGACATGGAAATCGCATCTTTATATGTCAGCCTTGTTCCCGACAAGAGACTGGCCGATGAAATATTCGGCACGATCAGAAAAGAATATAACCGGACGCGTGAAGCGGTTTTATCCGTCAGCAGACACGCCAACTTGCTGGACGCTGAACCAGTGACGCAGACGGCGGTCCAATTGCGGAACCCGTATGTGGATCCATTGAATTACATTCAAGTGGACATGTTGCGCCGTCTGCGTGTGTTGCCCGATCCCGAAAGTATGGAGGCGCAGTTGTTGCGTGAAGTCATTGGTCTGACAATCAACGGCATTGCCGCCGGGTTGAGAAACACGGGATAACATTTGAATCGTGGAAGAGTGTATAATCTTAAAAACAAAAAATAGTTCTGAAATTCTTGTTGGGAGAGACCCATGTCAAAGATGGATGATCTTGTGCGGGATTTCCTCGTGCAGAAGAAAATCGCCGTGGTCGGGGTATCGGACAAGCGCGAGACGGGCTGTAACTTGAATTATAAGAAGTTCAAGGATGCGGGATATCAGGTCTACGCGGTCAATCCGCACATTTCAATTTACGATGGTAATCCGTGCTATCCGGATCTCAAATCGGTTCCCGATGAACTGGATGCCGTGTTCATCCTTGCCAACCCAAAAGTGACTGAGCAGATCGTTCGGCAATGTGTGGACTTGGGAATCAAACATGTCTGGATGCACTGCATGATGGGCACCAAGCCCGGTTTAGCGGCGAGCATGACCAGCGTCTCGGATGAGGCGGTGAAGTTGTGTCAGGGGAATGGC